>JAFYSI010000063.1 GCA_017559425.1 Alistipes sp. | reverse complement strand
GACTCTCCTTCGGTGTCGGCACTTGGTAGTTTCAATGCACAGAGTATGAGCATCGACTCGTCGATCACCTCTCTGCAGATGCTCTCGGCTATCGAGCACGCTGCAATGGATGAGAATATCGAGGGTATCTACATCTATTTGAATGGTAATGGAACTATCGAAACAGCACTCCTCGAGGAGCTTCGTAGTGCTTTGGAGCGTTTCAAACTCTCTGGTAAGTTTATCGTAGCCTTCGACGATAACTATACTCAGGGTGAGTACTACTTAGCCTCTGTTGCTGACCGCGTGTCGCTCCACCCAGAGGGTATGCTCGACTGGTCAGGCCTCCGTCTTAGCTCGATGTTCTTCAAGGGTCTCTTGGATAGACTCGATATCGAGGTAGACGTTTTGCGTCCAAGCGACTGTAAGTATAAGAGTGCTGGTGAGCCATACTTCCTTACTAAGATGTCGGATGCTAACCGTGCACAGATGCAGGCATTAGCCGACTCAATGTGGCAGAATCTTGTGAACGACGTTGCTAAGAGCAGAGGTATTGAGCCTCAGAGAGTTAAGACAATAGCAGAGAATATCGACATCTACAATGCTCAGACTGCAAAAGAGTATGGCTTTATCGATGCTATTGAGTATGAGGATGAGATGGATAACTATCTCGAGGAGTTGGGCGTGAAGCGTAGTCGTAGTGGCGAACTTGAGAAGATAACTCTTAGTGACTATTGTGCTGCAAACGCAATGTTCGACCCAGAGCTAAATTTGAATCCATCGAAGAATAGAGTAGGTATCATCTATGCTGACGGTCAGATTGTAGATGGCACTGCCACTGGTGATGGCTACATCTTTGGAAATACCCTTGCTAAGCAGATTCGTGAGGCCCGCCTCGACGATGATATCAAGGCTGTTGTGTTGCGTGTTAACTCTCCTGGTGGCTCAGCATTGGCTTCGGATGTTATCTGGCGTGAGGTGGTACTCTTGCAGCAGACAAAGCCTGTGGTGGTATCTATGGGTTGCTATGCAGCAAGTGGTGGTTACTACATCTCTGTACCTGCCGACTATATCTTCGCTGATAGACTTACGCTCACTGGCTCTATCGGTGTTATTGGTACACTTTTTAACGCTGAGAAGTTCTTGAGCAGCCATCTCGGCATTACCACCGACTATACTAAGACATCTGAGAATGCTGGTGGTATAGACTTCACAGGACCTATGTCACCACGCACCAAACAGATTGTATTGAATAGCATCGACGCAACGTACGACACCTTCACATCGCACGTTGCCGATGGTCGTAACCTTAGCAAGGAGAATGTATTGAGTGTGGCTGAGGGTCGTGTTTGGAGTGGTAGCGAGGCTACAGGTATTGGCCTTGTTGATGCTAACGGTGGTCTCTTTGAGGCTATTACAAAGGCTGCTAACCTCGCCGACTTGAGCAACTATAGCCTCAAGGAGATAAAGCTTCCACTCACACCATTTGAGGCTTGGTTGAAGAGTGTTGGTATGGCTACAGCAAAATCTATGGGTATCGACTATAACATCTATGGTAACGATCTTAACTCACTCATCGAGGAGAACCTCTTTATCTTCACTAATAGCGGTATCCAGATGATTTCTCCAATGAATATTAAAGTACAATTATAAATAAAGGTTATGAACGAACAACTTGAGGCACTACTACGCCAAATTATACACCCTGAGACCGAGCAAAACATCGTCGATAGCGGCTTTGTTGATCGTGCCGACTTAGGTGAGGATGGCTCAATTGCTATCACCCTTCGTTTTCAGAAGGCACGCGATCCATTTGCTCAGAAGGTTAAGAAGCAGGTTGAGGAGCTTATGGCAAAGAGCTTCCCCGAGAGCAACACCCTTGTTATCATCCGCGAGGCTAAGCCAAAGCCACGACGCCGTGAGCAGCAGTCAACAACTACAGAGATTGCAAATATCATCGCCATTGCTTCGGGTAAGGGCGGTGTTGGTAAGTCAACAGTAACAGCCAATCTGGCCGTAGCTCTCCGTCAGCGAGGCTATAATGTAGGTATCTTGGATGCAGATATCTATGGTCCATCGCAGAATAAGATGTTTGGTGTTGAGGGTTATATTCCCGATGCTGAGCGTGACGAGGAGGGTAATGATTATATCATCCCAGCACAATCGTTGGGTATTAAGGTGATGTCTATCGGCTTCTTCATTAAGCCTACAGATGCCCTTATGTGGCGTGGTGGTATGGCTACCAATGCCCTTCATCAGCTTATCCACCAGACGCGATGGGGTAAGCTCGACTACCTTCTCGTGGATCTTCCTCCAGGAACTGGCGATATCCACCTCTCTATTATTAACGAACTTAAGATCTCGGGTGCAGTAATCGTCTCTACACCTCAACAGGTGGCTGTAGCCGATGTTGTGCGTGGTGTCGAGATGTTCCGCCATCCTCAGGTTAATATCCCGGTGTTAGGTGTTGTTGAGAATATGGCGTGGTTTACCCCTGAGGAGTTGCCTAATAATCGCTACTACCTCTTTGGTAAGGGTGGTGCTGCACGTTATGCCACAGAGGCAGGTATCGACCTCTTAGGTGAGGTGCCAATCATCCAATCTATTATGGAGGGTGGTGAGAATGGTAGCCCTGCTGGAGGTGTTGATCCTCGTGTCGAGGAGTACTACTCAACCATTGCCGAGAAGGTTGTTAATAAGCTACCTTCAGAGTGTTAAAAATGGTGTTAGTAAGTGTGAGTAAATTTTTAATAAATAAATTTGCATTATTCAAAGCGGTCGTTGTATATACGGCCGCTTTTTCTTTCCAAATATTTCTTCCACTTTTTGTCACACTACTTTTCAACGTCATTTTCCATACTTTTCGACACTACCATTTAATATGTTTTCTCTGTTGATATGTTCAAACATTTTTAAACATCTGTTTATTTCTATTTTTATTTATTTGATTATTAATAATTTAAATAAAAAAAAGAATAAACAAAATAAATACTAAAAGTTAATAACTCCACTCAAAAAAACTTACTAACACAATCAACAGCTATTATTATTATCCTTTTATTTTTATTATAAATATATAGTATTAAAAAAATAGAAAATAGTTGTTTACAACTTTGGTGGTTATTGGGACTTGGTTTTGCATTAGGCTGTAAAGAATAAAAAAGACGCTACCCGAAAAAAGTAGCGTCCTTCAAATCTCTTAACTATCCTTGTCTCCCTCCTATAAACCTTCCATCTTCCTCTCATATCACATCCTCCAACCCTCTCATCTTATCACCCCTTCTTTAACCCTTTTTAGGCTCCCCAGTTCTCTCTATCGAGCGAGCGGTAGCCAATAGCCTCTGAGATGTGCGAAGGCTCTATATCGCTCTTTTTATCGAGATCTGCGATGGTACGTGCCACCTTAATAATTCTATCGTAGGCACGGGCCGAGAGGTTGAGTCGCTGCATAGCTCTCTCGAGGAGCTCGGAGCACTCGTGGCTTAGCTGTGCAAACGTGCGTAGCATAGCACTATTCATCATAGCATTGCAGTGGATATCTACACCCTCGAATCGTCGCTGCTGAATCTCGCGAGCCTCAACAACACGGCGGCGTACCGCCTCGCTCGACTCCTCCTTTCTCTCGGACGACATATCCTTGATGCTTACTGGTACAACCTCAACGTGGATATCTATACGATCCATCAACGGACCTGAGATATGGGCCATATAGCGATGCACCGCAGCTGCCGAGCAGGTACACTCCTTGGTGGGGTGGTTGTAATATCCGCAGGGGCAGGGGTTCATCGAGGCAATGAGCGTGAAGTTGGCGGGGTAGTCTACCGAATACCTTGCACGCGATATTGTTATGCGACGATCCTCCAATGGCTGACGCAACACCTCGAGAACATTACGACCAAACTCTGGCATCTCATCGAGAAACAAAACACCATTATTTGCTAACGACACCTCGCCAGGCTGTGGATACTGTCCACCGCCAATGAGTGCCACTTGTGATGTTAGGTGGTGTGGGGCACGGAAGGGACGCTCGTAGATGAGTCCGCGATGAGCACCTATCTTACCCGCTACAGAGTGTACCTTTGTGGTCTCGAGAGCCTCATCAAGAGTCATTGGCGGCATAATCGTAGGCATACGTCTGGCAAGCATCGTCTTACCCGATCCTGGCGAGCCTATCATTATTATGTTATGTCCTCCCGCTGCGGCAATCTCTAAGGCACGCTTAACGTATGATTGTCCCTTGACATCTGAGAAGTCCTCGGCATAGAGCGTGTCGCGTGTTGAGGATTCGTCGGCAAGGATATGCTCTGCTGGGGAGTAGTCCAAGCGACCACATATAATCTCGCATATCTCCATTAGTGAGCCGATACCTATAATATCTATACCATCTACGACAGCTCCCTCGGCGATATTCTCCTTAGGAAGGAATACACGTTTAAGGCCTCGCTCACGAGCTCGTGCCACAAGAGGTAGAACACCCTTAACCGAACGAAGGCTACCGTTGAGCGATAGCTCGCCTATGAACATCGAGTCCTCGATAAAGTTTTGGCTTATCTGCTCAGTTGCCGCTAGTATTCCTATGGCTATAGGTAGGTCATAGAGTGAACCTTCCTTGCGTAGGTCGGCGGGGGCAAGGTTCACCACTATCTTCTTGGCCAACAGGCGGTAACCACTATTCTCGAAGGCAGCTTGAATACGCTGCTCACTCTCCTTGATAGTGTTGTCGGGAAGACCAACAATGTATAGGCCAATGCCTCCACCAGCAACGTTAACCTCGACAGTAACGTCTACTGCTTCGATACCCGAAATAGCACCTGTATGGACCTTTATAAACATACTTTTTTGGTTTTTAGAAGGGGGCTATATCAAACTCGCTTGGCACTCCCGCACTCGCCATACCACTCGACTGCAAACCATCGGGTGCTGAGCTCATTGGTGGAAAGTTATTACCACTCGACGAGAATGTGTCGTAGCTCTCGCTCATAGGCTGCTGTAGTACGTCGGTTGTAACCGAAGAGTCGGCATCAGCAAACTTCGCCTGCTCCTTAATAAAGCGTAGAGGTACGTCTGTTACCTCACCATTACGGTGCTTGGCGATGATAATCTCAGCCATACCCGCTGTTGAGAGACCATCCTCGTTTGTTGTAAGTCCGTAGTACTCAGGACGGTGGATAAATGCTACAACGTCGGCATCCTGCTCGATAGCTCCCGACTCACGAAGGTCCGAAAGCTGTGGTCGCTTCGATCCACCACGGTTCTCAACATTACGACTAAGCTGCGAGAGGGCGATGATTGGTACATCAAGCTCCTTGGCAATAGCCTTGAGCGTACGCGAGATAAGCGACACCTCCTGCTCACGGTTACCTCGTGTCTCTGCCGAGGCTGCTGTCATCAGCTGTAGGTAGTCGATGATGATGAGCTTTATGTCGTGCTGTGTCTTTAGTCGACGAGCCTTTGAGCGGAACTCGTAGACCGAGAGTGCTGGTGTGTCATCAATATAGAGAGGTGCTCGACCCAGGTCAATAGTCTGCTTCTCGAGGTGTGCCCACTGTGCTGGGCTGAGATTACCAGTACGCAGATCCTTAGGGTTGAGCTGTGTCTCGGCAACGATAAGTCGGTTCATAAGCTGTACCGACGACATCTCAAGAGAGAAGAAGGCTACAGGGGTCTTAAACTCAACAGCCATATTGCGTGCCATCGTAAGCACGAATGCTGTCTTACCCATTGATGGACGTGCCGCGATAATAATAAGGTCCGAAGGTTGCCAACCGAGGGTGATACTATCGATGTCGGTAAAGCCAGAACGCACACCATTATACTCACCTGCAGTCTTTGCCGCCGCCTCAATCTGCTTGAGGGCCTTGTGAAGAATGTCGGATGCTGCTAACACTGAACGCTTTACATTACCCTCCGACACCTTAAATATCTCCTGCTCGGCAAAACCAATAAGCTCCGTAACGTCGACCTCCTCGTCGTAGGAGCGACGTTGAATCTCTGTAGCTGAGCGGATAAGCTCACGCTGTACATACTTCTGAGCGATAATCTTAGCGTGGAACTCTACGTGAGCCGCCGTTGCCACTCGCTGTGTAAGCTCGGCGAGATATGCCGCACCACCGACCTTTGTAAGCTCCTTCTGGGCTTTGAGTCGCTCAGTTACGGTGTAGAGGTCGATAGCCTTCATCTCGAACGAGAGATCCTGGATAGCCTTGAATATTGTGCGGTGCTCCTCGGTGTAGAATGTATCTACCGAGAGGTACTCCTGTACATCGATGATAGCATCCTTCTCGAGCATCAAGGCACCAAGGACAGCTTGCTCCAATTCGATAGACTGTGGTGGTGTAATCCCATCAAGCTCAGCTAGTTGTGCGTACGCCTCTTGGTTATTTTTCGACGATTTGTTATATTGTTTTGCCATAAGCTGTAGGTCTCAAAAATTTTTTCATCCACAAATTTAATAATTTTATATAGAATAACAACCCTTTTTGTCGAAGAAGTTATTATTAGTTATTCACGTTTATTAACAATATTGTTAACATTATCACCTCTTCGATGATCTGTTAATATCGTAAAATCAGCTTATTGGATGGCCGAAAATCACTCTATAGATATGTGAATAGTAGGATATTATAAAATCCCTGTTTTATTGCTAATGATCTAATTTTATAGATTTAGCCTATAAAGTGGCTCTATATAACGTAATTATTTGTATCTTTGTCCTATTCGGCTTAATCGAAACGTGTGAATGAGTGTAGAATTTAACATAGCTCGCCGACTCTCGAGTCGTCGCAATGGCCTTCGAGCAGGTGTAATGGAGCGTGTGGCAACTATCGCAACGATAATTAGTCTTGCGATTATTGTTGTCACGCTGTCTGTCGTCGAAGGCTTTAAGCGAAATATCGACACTTTGCTCACGGGTGCTTCGTCGGATATTGTAGTCACTGCCCCAGAGAGTCGCGGCGTTGTATCCTCAGCAGTTCTCCCTAATAGCGAGGCAATTGAGACGATACTCAATGGTAGTGATATGGTTGCGAGCTACTCCACATATTTGGCTAAGGCGGCAGTTATCAAGAGCGACGAAAATATTGTGGGTGTTATGCTCAAGGGTGTCGACTCGCTCTATAATATGGAGTTCTTTAAAAGACATATCATCGAGGGTGAGCTACCTCGTTTTACTGGTGAGCCACGTTCTCGCGATGTTATCATCTCGCGACGCATTGCCGAGAGTATGGATGTGGGTGTTGGCGACCGTATCGAGATGGTCTTTGTCGATAGTGAGAGTGGTCTCTTGCGTGATAGATTCTCTATTAGTGGAATCTACGAGACGGGACTCACGGGTGTGGATAATACCCTTGTGTTGAGCGATGTTCGCAACGTGAAACGCTTCTATGACCGTAGCCAAGAGTGGGTTACGGGCTACGAGGTGTGGCTTACTAACGAGGCAGACTCAGAGCTTGTAGCAGAGGAGCTTAACGACAAATTTGTTGAACTATACTTCGAGACAGAGATAAATGCTGAGGCCTTTACCATCGAGAGTATCTTTCCGCAGCTCTTTAGCTGGTTGGCTACGCACGATGTCAACGCACTATTTATCACGGTGATAATGATTATCGTGGCACTACTCAATATGACCACAGCACTGCTTATCATTGTCCTGGAGCGTCAGAGGATGATTGGAGAGTTGAGAGCTATGGGTATGGGTAGAGTAGGTGTAGTAAAGATATTTGTTGCAAGGGCACTATTTATCATATCGCGTGGTGTTATCATCGGTACTATGCTTGGTGTGGCTTTGTGCGTTGTGCAGCACTTTTTCGGCGTTGTGCCATTACCTGCCGAGGGCTATATTCTTAGCACCGTGCCAGCAGCTTTGTGCTGGGGACAGTGGCTCGTAGCTATTGTGGCAACTATAGTAATCACGCTCGTGATGATGATACTTCCGTCGCTGTTGGCAACAAAGGTATCTCCATCAAAGGCAATAAGATACGAATAATTTAGTTTATAGGGTATGAAACCATATAACCAAGAGCAGACCAAGAAGGAGCAGGTCGAGCAGATGTTCGACAATATCGCTCCAACGTACGACAAACTTAACCATATTTTGTCGTTTAACATCGACCGCATCTGGCGTCGTCGAGTAATGCGTATCGTGCGTCGCTCGCACGCTAAGAAGATTATGGATGTGGCAACGGGTACTGGTGACTTGGCTATTGCTATGGCCAAGCGTGTTGATCGCACCCAGATTTTAGGTATCGACCTCTCGGAGGAGATGCTTCAGGTGGCACGCAAGAAGATTGAGAAGCAGGGTCTCGAGGAGCGTATTATGGTCGAGAAGGGCGATGCTGAGAACCTTAGTATGGTCTCGTCGGAGTCGATCGATGCAGCTACCGTAGCCTTTGGTGTGCGTAACTTCGAGAATCTTGAAAAGGGGCTTAGTGAGATTTACCGTACGTTGAAGCCTGGAGGCAAGTTTGTGGTGTTGGAGTTCTCGATACCTCGCAACCGACTTGTTCGTTGGGTATATGCTCAGTATTCACACCGTCTTCTACCTCGTATTGGTGCTATGCTCTCAAAAGATCGTAAGGCTTATGACTATCTTCCCGACTCTGTCGAGGAGTTTCCATCACCTGAGCGTTTCGCCGAGATATTGCGTGGTGTAGGCTTTAAGGATATCAAGCTACGCTCGCAGAGCTTTGGTATTGCATATATCTACGAAGCAACAAAGTAGCTTATGTCAAGGCTCTATAAATATGTTGTAACGTTCATTTTTCTCGTTCTCTCTGTGGGGGGTGCTAAGGCCGATATTCTCGATAAGTTTCACTTCGAGCGATTTATCACTGTTACCCACCTCTCGACAACGGGAATGAACCTTTGGGTGGAGGTTAGTAGCGAATGGGCACATACGCTCATTGTTAAGCGAGCAAAGATTGATGTTATGATGCAGGGCAAATATGTGGCAACCATTGAGTTACGCGATAAGGTGGCAATTCCTCGTCGCTCCACAAATAAGATTCTGCTTCCTCTACGTTTCACAACCTCCAATTCGCTGACATTGCAGCGTGTTGTTCGCCACCTTGTCGAGAACCGTGGTTTGGGCACTACGATTGACTATCGTATTCGTGCGGGAGTCAGGGTGTTAAAGAAGAATTTTTCAGAAAAAAATGTTGCAGTTTCCCAAATTTTGGATAACTTCGCATTATCAAACGAGAGTTTACGCGAGCTATTAAAGCTTATTTAAGTAGTTGAAAAAGATGAGAAGAGAAGTATTACTCACTATATTGGCTGTTGTGATGTGCTCATTGGGTGTGTCGGCACAGCGTGTGGCAACCATCAAGAACCAGTTGTCGGCAAATAGCACCTCTGGTGCGTCGGTAACCATTACCGAGGATAGTAGCATTACAGCGGCTGTACAGTATGTCGAGAATCGAAATGGTTCACTCTCCAAGTTGCAGGGATATAGCTTTGTAATCTACCACGCCTCTGGTCAGTTTGCCAATGAAGGTGCCTCTAAGGTACTCAATACCTTCCGTAATACATTCAAGAGCGTAGAGTCAAGCCTTGAGGTTGATAGTCCTACGTTTAAGGTTGTTGTTGGTAAGTGTATTAATATGGAGGAGGCTGCTATCTTATTCCATAAGCTTGAGGATATGTACCCTGATGCAGTACGTAGCGAGACAGAGGTACCTATTCGCCTGCTCACTCGCCATCAGGGTTATAACAAGATGATAATCGAGACTCTTGGTACTATTGTCGATGACAAGGAGATTCCCGCAGCCAATGACCAGGAGAGTGTTGTGATCGAGACCCCAGAGGATATCGTTTCGCTCGATGCGACTATCAAGGTTGAGGGTATTGATGCTGAAAACTTGGAGAACGAAGAGGTCAAGATTAGTGCTGACCTATAATGTAAACTAACGATAAGACCATTTATTAACTTTAAATTCTATTAACTATGAAGAAGATGTTTGTCTTTGCAGCTATGTTTGCTGCAGTTGCTATGGTTGCTTGCTGCGGCCAGCAGAAGAGTGAGGAGAAGGCTTGCTGTGGTGAGCAGACTGAGTGCTGCGAGCAGAAGGCAGAGTGCCAGGGCGAGTGCGATAAGGCAGAGTGCCAGGGTGAGTGCCAGAAGGCAGAGGGTGAGTGCTGCGGTGGTGAGTGCCACAAGGCTGAGGCAGCTGCTCCTGCTGAGGAGGCAGCAGAGGTTGCACCAGAGGCAGCTCCTGAGGCTTAATTATTAAAGAGGTAGAGCTTTATATGGGGCAATAGTTGCTCTCTTGAAGCCTCTAATAGATTGGGGTTGTCCACAACTGTGGATAACCCCTTTACTTTGCCTATATATTGTGGATTACGATGTGTTGATAAACTCTTGCTCTTCTCTTAGTTTGAAGTATATTTACACCTTTTGGGGGATGTATTGGCCATTTGTATAGGGCTAAATTTTATGTAAAATAATCTTTGTCTGGCCATATATAATGCCCTTGTCTGCACGAAAAATAGACTAAGTTGTCACTCCAAACAGATAATTGGTATGCAAAAAATAGGTGTTTAATGATGTATTTGACATAAATATTCAATACATTATCAGTTTTCTGCATATTACATTGGAAGAATAAAATAAACTTTATACATTTGTACCGTCAAAAAATATTTTTTAATATTAAACTAAACTTTATAGCTATGAAGAAGTTCTTTACTTTCGCAGTTATGTTCGCTGCAGTTGCTATGGTTGCTTGCGGTGGCCAGCAGAAGCCAGCTACTGAGGAGGTTGCTCCAGAGGCTGAGGCTACAGTTGAGGTAGTTGAGGAGGTTGCTCCAGAGGCTACTGAGGAGGCTACTGAGGAGGTTGCTCCAGAGGCTGAGGCTGAGGTTGCTCCAGAGGCTACTGAGACTGTTGCTGAGTAATTGCAAATTACACAAATTTGCTTTTATTGGGTGGATTTATCCGCCCTTTTTTTGTTTATATGGCTGAGTGTAGTCTCTTGGCATATAAAACAGATGGTGGGTGTCCGTTGTTGTTAGACACCCACCATCTATTTGAAATATGCTACTCTCTTTATGAGATTGAGAAGTCACGCAAAGCGTCGTTGAGCGAAGTCTTCTTATCTGTCGACTCCTTGCGGCGGCCAATGATCAAGGCACACTGCACGCCATACTCACCTGCTGGGAACTTCTTGTTGTATGTTCCCGATACCACTACCGAGCGTGGTGGAACGTAGCCCTTATACTCCACTGGCTCTGGACCTGTAACGTCGATGATGTGTGTCGAGCCGGTAATCACGGTGTTTGAGCCGAGCACAGCCTCGCGGCAGATGTGAGCACCCTCTACAACAATTGAGCGTGAGCCGATGAAGCAGTTGTCCTCGATGATAACGGGCGAAGCCTGCACAGGCTCCAACACGCCACCGATACCAACGCCACCGCTGAGGTGTACGTTCTTGCCTATCTGAGCACACGAGCCTACGGTAGCCCAGGTGTCGACCATAGTACCGCTATCGACAAAGGCACCGATATTGACATACGAAGGCATAAGGATTGCACCTGGAGCGATGTAGGCACCATAGCGTGCCACAGCCTGAGGCACAACACGCACACCGAGCTCTTCGTAGCCACGCTTAAGCTCCATCTTGTCGTACCACTCGAGCTCGCCAGCTGTCATAGTACGCATAGTCTGAATAGGGAAGTACATAATCACAGCCTTCTTGACCCACTCGTTTACCTGCCACTCGCTACGCTCCAAGTCGATAGGCTCGGCACAACGCAATATGCCCTTGTCAACAGCTTCGATGACCTCGCGAATGGTGTTTTTAACCTCGTCAGTGGCCAGGAGTTCGCGATTCTCCCACGCCTTTTCGATTATCTGTTTCTGTTTTGTGAACATAGTTTTTACCCAATTTTAGTATGTTTAGTGCTCAAAGATAGTAATTTTCGGTAAAACTTTAGTTTTATATCGGGAAAAATTAATACCTTTGAGACTGCATTTCGCCAAATTACGAAACTATGCAAATTTTGAATTTTAAAAAATAGAGATTTATGAAGAGATTTTTTATCGTGGCTATCGCAGCTCTCTTTGCCTTTGCTTGTGGAGAGTCTCAGCCTAAGGTTAGCGTTGAGGATCAGCTTGCTGATTTCAACAACCGTCTGTTGGAGGTCACTAACATTGTAGACTTGGATGCTATTGCCGAGGCTAAGGGTCCACGTTTCTGGTACGAGTCACTCAGCCAGGAGGAGCAGCAGCAGGTAGCTGCAAAGTGTGCTGAGTTTGCAGCATTGCAGCGTGAGATGGGTGAGTGGCGTAAGGGCCTTACTCAGGAGGAGAGTGAGCTTGTTAAGGAGTGTGTTAAGACT
>JAFYSI010000062.1 GCA_017559425.1 Alistipes sp. | reverse complement strand
GGTTGAGGAGACATTTGGTATTAGTCTAATAAGCAATGACCACCCATTTGCCATTGCCATCAAGAGTATATATAAGGAATATCAAACATTTGATGATATAGCAGTTGAAAAAGTCAAGGAGAAATATCCTGATGCAAGTGACACAGACTGGGAATATGACCTACATCTGTTTGATGAATTAGACATATTGGAGGAGGGGTTAAGAGACAGACTATATGATGGTGCTTATGACTTATGTCCTAATGTTTATATGTTCTATGTTCAGGACAATTGCAAAGATATATTTGATTGTGGCTTGCAGGATTAGGTCTTCATAATATTCATCATAACTTTTATGTATCCCTCTCGGTGAATAAACATTGAGAGGGATTATTATTTGGTGGTTAATAAAAAAATATAGATTTGTTTCCAAATTTGGAAACTTTGCATTATATTTGCAAAAAAAAGAGAGTATTATGACTGCTAAAATTGAGAACATAGGGCAACTGATTCGTTCTGAAAGACTACTTCGTGGAATGACACAGGAGGAGTTGGGGGAACGAGTTGGTGTGGGTAAAGCACAAATCTCCAAAATTGAGAATGGCCAGGGATTAACTGTGAAGACTATCACCAAAGTTTTAGATGCATTGGGGTTGTCTGCATCAGTCAAGCTACATAGTGAACAAAGAGTAGACAAGAGGGTAATAGGTTATGTTGTTGCTGCAATAAATGAGTTTGCAAAGGCACACAAAATTACCACAAGGGAGGCAAGTAATTACCTGGCACGATTTAAGGGAATAGACTTTTTGACTGAACACTACGAGGTCGAACATCTATTGTCATTTGATGACAGTGTGCAAGATTTAACTCGTGTATGTTTTAATAATGGAGGAGGATTGCAATGATACTATATCACGGTTCTAATACAAAGATTGAGAAGATAAACCTCTCGAAGTGCAAACCATATAAGGATTTTGGCAAGGGATTCTATCTTACAGAGATTAGAGAGCAGGCAGAGAAGATGGCAAGCAGAACAGCACACATCTATGAGGGCGAACATATTGTAACCGAATTTGAGTTTGATGAATCTGCATTATCAAAATTGTCCGTAAAACAGTTTGATGGGCCAAATGAGGAGTGGGCATTATTTGTATTGGCAAATAGAAGCAAGGAGCACGAGCAACCAACACATTCGTATGACATTGTAATTGGACCAGTTGCAGATGATGATATTGCACAATTGTTTCGTAATTTCAATGATGGCTTTATCAACCTTACAATGTTAGTTGAGGGTTTGAAATATAAAAAGGTGTCATCACAATACTTTTTCCATACAGAAGCTGCAATCAAATATCTAAGAAGATTATGAATAAGAGAGCATCATATTTAATTGAGGGTATCACAAAAGATATTATTGCCTATATAATGGAGGATGAAGGTGTAGATTTGTCTACTGCTATCACACAATTCCACAATTCGGAAACATTTACAAAATTATCTGATGAAAACACAGGTTTATATATCGAAAGTTCAGCCTATGTCTATGAGATTTTCAAAGATGAGATGAAATATGGCAGACTGAGATAGGTTGTCCTATCAAGATTATTGACTCCTCCTTTTGCTATGGCAAGGGAAGGAGTTTTTTGTAGGTATAAATAAAACAAAAATAGTTATGAGAATTAGTAGAAGTAAAATCAGACAGATGATAAAAGAGGACTTTGCTCAAAATGAAATGGATAAAAAATTGAGCAGTCAGATTACAATGACATTGGATGACTTGATTAAGGTTGTAATTATAGCATCCAATGCAGTGCTTGACAATATCATTTATGGGGATGGTATCTCTGAAAGTCAAAAAGAAAAAGATTATCGAAGATTGATGCCACAGCCTCAAAGACAACAGCCCCCAAGAAGAAACTAACAACATCCGATACCAAAGCAAATGAGAGGTGTGTACTAATTTAATATAGGTGATAGTGTGCTAAAAGTTGAAGTGTGCTAATTTAATACCTAAACGAGGTTTACATAAGCACATTTAGTGTATGAGTTTAATACCAAGTATAATATTGTCACTCTGGAGTTTACATTAAATTAGATTTTACATAACATAGTATATAACATAGATTATTTATTATACACTATATGTTTATATTATTGTATTATAATCAGTTATATAGGTTTCATAAAAGGTTGGTAAGGAAGAGGTCGTCAGTTCAAGCCTGATCAACAGCTCAAAACGAGAGGTTTAGCCTAATGGTTAAACTTCTCGTTTTGTTTTTCTTTATCCGCGTATTGATTGCTATTCTTGCAAGAATTGCTAACTTAGTGTGAAGACACAACGAAATGGCGTTCGCACGGCAAGACACAAAAAAAACAGACGACTTTTTCAAGTCGTATGCTCTTCGTAGTCGGGATACCAGGATTCGAATGGCTTTAGCCATAGAGCCGATACATCATTAATAAGCGGAGGGCTGAAGGCCCGAGCAATAGCTCTCTCTAATATAGGCTCAACCTGTATGTTGTGAGTAATATGAATAACACTCAGAAGAGCTGGCGTGCCGAAGGCTCGCAATAGTTTTTTTGTGTGGTTTACGGGAGCTTGCTCACGGCAAGACACAAAAAAAACAGACGACTTTTTCAAGTCGTCTGCTCTTCGTTGTCGGGATACCAGGATTCGAACCTGGGACCCCCTGCTCCCAAAGCAGGTGCGCTAACCGGACTGCGCTACATCCCGTACTTTTTGATTGCGGTGCAAAGATATGACGAAAATTTTAATCCTCCAAATATTTTTCAAAAAAAAATGCAAAAAAAGTGTAAAAAAGTGCGAAATACCCCTTTTTTGTGGCACGAATTGTGTTTTTAGTGCTCATACACCTTAATTTTTAGCTTATGAGTAACACAAAACATCCCACTGCCACAACGGCAGTTTATGGTTCAGAGGAGATGGTTCACCCTGCACCAACGATGACAATCCCCGAAAAATCGACAACACCCGAGATTGCCTACCGTATGGTCAAAGACGAGACCTATGCCGAGACTCAACCACGCCTCAACCTTGCAACGTTCGTCACAACATATATGGACGACCACGCAACACGCCTGATGAACGAGTCTATCGCCATCAACTACATCGACCAGACGGAATATCCACGCGTAGCCGTCATCACCAGCCGTTGCATCAATATGATTGCCAACCTTTGGAACAGCCCCGAAGAGGGAGAGTCGAAGACTGGTGCTGTGGGCATCGGCTCGTCGGAGGCCTGTATGCTCGGTGGCGTAGCAGCTTGGCTGAGATGGCGTAAGCGTCGTATGGACGAGGGCAAGCCCTACGACAAGCCAAACCTTGTGATGAGCACAGGTATGCAGGTGGTATGGGAGAAGTTCTGCCAGCTATGGCAGATTGAGCTTCGCCAGGTGCCTCTCACCTCGGAGCATCGCACGCTGAGTCCTAAGGAGGCTCTCAAACGCTGCGACGAGAATACCATCTGTATAGTCCCCATTGCTGGTGTAACGTGGACTGGCCTCAACGACGACATCGCCACGCTCGACCACGAGCTCGACGCCTACAACAAGATGACGGGCTACGACATTCCCATCCACGTCGACGCTGCCTCAGGTGGCTTTATCCTCCCCTTTGTAAACCCCGAGTGGAAGTGGGACTTTAGACTCAAGTGGGTAAAGTCGATATCGACCTCGGGCCATAAGTTTGGCTTGGTATATCCAGGTCTTGGCTGGGTGGTATGGCGAGACAAGAGCTACCTGCCTGAGGAGATGAGCTTCTCTGTGAACTACCTCGGTTCGGAGGTTACGCAGGTGGGTCTCAACTTCTCGCGTCCTGCAGCACAGATTCTCGGCCAGTACTACAACTTCATACGTCTTGGTTGGGAGGGCTACCGCGACATCCAGCAGAACTCGATGACCATCGCCCGCTACTGCCACGAGCGTATCGGTAAGATGGAGTGCTTCGAGAACTATGCCGATGAGGTGGTCAACCCGCTCTTCATCTGGAGTCTGAGCAAGGAGTATACCCAAAAGGCTAAGTGGACACTCTTCGACCTTCAGGACAAGCTGCAGCAGAGTGGATGGATGGTGCCAGCCTATACACTACCAAAGGATATCGACGACATTGTAGTGATGCGTATCGTGGTGCGTCAGGGTATGTCACGCGATATGGCCGATATGCTCCTTCGCGACATCGAAAACGCCGTAGCGGAGCTCGACAAGCTCAAGCACCCAACGCCCTCACGCGAGAAGTACGAGCGTCAGGAGCGTCAGCACGGCCGCGTATTCACGCACTAATCGGTGCATAAACAAGGAAATGGGTGTTCACTCGAGGAACACCCATTTCATATCTGTAAATTGTATTACAACAGCTAATTTTAGGCTTGCGAAGACTCGTAAAACGCAGCATACTGAAACGTATGTGAGAATTTGCGAGGCAAGCGTAACGAGAAAGCAGCCTTGTTAGACAGCTTCAAACTCATTAAGCGTTAACCCAAGTACGACTTGAGCACTGAGCTACGAGCCGACTGACGGAGCTTCCGAATGGCCTTCTCCTTGATCTGACGTACACGCTCGCGTGTAAGGTCAAACTTCTCACCGATCTCCTCGAGAGTCATCTCCGAGCAGCCGATACCGAAGAAGTAGCGGATGATGTCGCCCTCACGCTCTGTGAGAATCTCCAAAGCACGCTCTACCTCCGTAGCAAGTGACTCGTTGATAAGGCCACGATCAGCATTTGGAGAGTCGGCATTCACCAACACGTCCAAGAGCGAGTTATCCTCACCATCGGCAAATGGAGCATCTACCGAGATGTGGCGACCTGCCACACGCAATGTATCAGTAACCTTCTCCTTAGGCAACTCAAGCTCATTAGCAAGCTCCTCAGCCGAAGGTGTACGCTCGTGCTCCTGCTCGAAGCGTGCGAAGGCCTTATTAATCTTATTGAGCGAACCCACCTGGTTGAGTGGCAGACGTACGATACGCGACTGCTCTGCCAACGCCTGAAGGATTGACTGACGAATCCACCACACAGCATACGAGATGAACTTAAAGCCTCGAGTCTCATCGAACTTCTCGGCAGCCTTGATAAGGCCAAGGTTACCCTCGTTGATAAGATCAGGAAGGCTAAGTCCCTGGTTCTGATACTGCTTAGCTACTGAGACCACAAAACGCAAGTTAGCCTTTGTGAGCTTCTCGAGAGCCTCCTGGTCGCCCTTACGGATTCTTTGAGCGAGTTCTACCTCCTCCTCTACGGAGATGAGTTCTTCCTTGCCGATCTCCTGCAAATACTTGTCCAACGACGCACTCTCACGGTTGGTGATCGACTTGGTAATCTTTAATTGACGCATAAATTTCTATCTTCTTACAACTATTATTCCTCGTTTTTCACGCATATATACGCACGTGGTATGCTATTTGTTTCACTACCCCACTATTTTTTTTCGTCTACGAAGACAAAGAGAGGTTGTCCAACACACCGTTAGACAACCTTAACTCTAAGAAATATCGGTAGTCGAGAGCTACTTACGCTTTTTACGCAGGTTGGTGACACCCTCGATAAAGCACAACGGATGTGTTGGTGCTCCTGGCAACCAGAGGTCGACGTGATACTTATCCAAGAACTTGCGGTCCACAGCTGGGCTATCTGCATACAAGCCTCCTGATATAGCCTCTGAGCCACAGACAATCAGCACCTTAGGCTCAGCAATCGAGTTATAGCAGATATCGAGAGCCTCTGCCATATTCTCGCTGATAGGACCTGTGAGTACAAGACCATCGGCGTGGCGTGGTGAGGCGGTGAAGCCTACGCCATAGCGGCCGAAGTCAAAGTTCACATTACCCGTAGCACCAAGCTCCATCTCGATTGAGGCGTCGCCACCTGCTGAGACCTCACGAAGCTGCAGAGCACGACCAAAATATTTCGATATCTCGGGACGTACCACCGTCTCGTCGAACTTTGGAGCCTTGTCGCCCACCTTCACCACGAGATCCTCGCGGCGTGTAGCTGCCAGGCGGTGCTCGTTAGTAAAGCGGATATTGCGTGGTGCACACTTAGCACACTCGCCACAGAAGAGGCAACGACCCATATCGAGGGTCAATGGCTCGGTGGTGATAGCCTTCGTGGGACACATCTTTGCAGCACGCTCCACATCGCTCTTATCCTCTGTATCAGTAAGCTCAGGGAAGCCACGAAACTCCTCAGTGAGTGTCACACTATAGAGGTCTGGGATATACTGCCAGCCGTGGCTGCGTAGAATCTTTGCTTTTCCAAAAATCATAATTTCGATATTTTTGCCACTGCCGACTACAAGTCGTGACCGCAGTACGATAGGTTAAAACTCTTGTTGTTGATTGGGAAATCCGAGATGCCCTCCGAACGCACGGCGATAGCCAAGCCGAGCCAGTTGTGAACGCTCGGATCCTTAATCTTGTACTTAGCAATCTCGCCCTTGTCGTTTGTCAGTGCCACGTGGCAGATCTCACCACGCCAGCCCTCAACAAGCGAGAACGAGAGCGACTCGGGACGCAGCTCAGCGAAGTAGTCGGGAGCTGCGATATTACCCTTAGGGGTGTAGTTCTCGAGGGTGCGAAGCACATAGTCGGCACTCTGCAACACCTCATCGAGACGCATCTGAAGACGTGACATCACGTCGCCATCCTGCTTCAAGACTGGCTCGTGGCTAAGGCCCGTAGCATAGTATGCAGATGGGTGTGTTGCACGGATATCACGCTTCACACCACTGGCACGCGACGCCATACCCACGCCACCGATACGCTTCATCTCAGCCTCTGGCACAAGACCACACTGCTCGAAGCGAGCAAGGAGCGTAGGATCCTCAAGCATATCGCGACGAAGCTCATCGTAGCGACGACGCACGTCGGTGATATTCTTGCGAATCATCTCGCACTTCTGGTTTGTAAGCGGATGGTTAGTTCCGAATGGGCGGATGAGGCTCTTACCAAAGCGGTTGCCACACCACGCCTGCGTAGTGTTGATAGTCACCGTACGCAACGCCTCGCAAGCCACCTGATAGAGCTGGAAGCCGATATCTGTCGCAAGGGCTCCCGTATCGGCAATGTGCATAGCGATACGCTCGAGCTCGATAGCTATCATTCGCTCGGTATATAAATCCGTATCAACAGCCTTGTTTCCAAGCTTCTCGACAAGCTCGGCGTAGGCTGTAGCGTGGCCTATAGCCGTATCACCAGCCACCGACTCAGCAATAAGCGTGCGACGCAACGAGTTATCGTCACGCAACATCTCACTCTCAACGCCACGGTGCTGATAGCCCAAGGCGATCTCGAGGTGGAGCACCTGTTCGCCATTACAGATAAAGCGGAAGGCACCTGGCTCGATGATACCCGCGTGGATAGGACCCACGTTCACCTCGTGGAGTTCGTCACCCTCAATCGAGTAGAATGGATAGGTATCCATTGTAGACTGCTTGTTACGGCGGTCATACGAGAAGCGTAGAGGCTTCAACCAAGGGTGGCTATCGAATGGCACACCAT
>JAFYSI010000061.1 GCA_017559425.1 Alistipes sp. | reverse complement strand
AGCGTAGCACCAGCCTCAATCAAGGCTGACGGCACAGAGAAGGCCGTGTTTACCCTCAAGCAGGATGGCAAGGCTGTGGCTAACTTCGAGGTTTACAACGCTGCTGATGACACTAAGCTCGCAGCAGCAGAGTTTGCAACCGAGGAGGCTGGCGTATACGCATTCTACGCAATGTACAACAACCAGAAGTCGAACACCGTAGAGGTAACTGCTCGTATGAACATCGTCGAGGAGGAGAAGCCTATCGTACTAGCTGCTTCAGCCGATACTATCAAGGCTAACGGCGTAGAGTCGGTCAAGTTCACAGTATCGCAGGATGGTGCTGACGTAACCAACGCATCGGCAATCTACGTTAACGGTGGCAAGCTCAACGGTAACAAGTTCTCGACAACAACTCCTGGCACATACACAGTATATGCCGAGAAGGGTTCGATGAAGTCGAACGAGATCACCATCACAGCTGAGGCAGTTACTGACACTGGCCGCACTATCGTATTTGCTGATGGCGTGACTATCTCATCAGGTTGGTACGACGTTAACAAGAAGGGTGCGGGTGACAATGGCGACATCAATATGTGCTGGGCTGCGGCTGCATCGAATATGATTCAGTGGTTCCAGGATCGCTACGTGGCTCAGGGTGGCACGCTTCCAGCAGGTGCTATTGACGGCCCAGGTACTAAGTACTACGGCAACTTCGCACCATACGAGCTTGCACTTATGGAGCTCTACCACGACGGTTGGAACAACAACAAGGGTGGCCACGTGGAGCAGGCTATTCCTTGGTACTTCGAGAATAAACTCAACGGTGGTGAGTACGCTTCACAAGGCTCACAGGCAGTACCACTCGTTGACGGTGGCTACTGGAAGAGCATCTGGAGCGACGTGGTGAAGTATATGTACTGCGAGTATGACTACTTCTCGTACGACACATTTGCTACAGCATACACCTACACCGTTTGCTACAACAACTACTACCTCTGGGGCCAGGGTTCAGACCTCAAGGGCCAGGAGCGTTTGAAGTATGTGAGCGACCTTATCGTTAGAGCTTTTGAGCACGGTATGGCGAGCCTCACAGTATCGCTCAGTGCCGATATTATGTCGTTGCACCACGCAGTAACTATCTGGGGTTACGAGATTGACAACGCCACAGGCCTTCTCACTCGTGTATGGCTCACCGACTCTGACGACTTCGACAAGGAGCCTAAGACACAGCTCTTGAACGAGTACTCAGTGAGCATTGGCGATGGCAACTCACACCCTAAGTTTACTGGCTCTACTCGCTACGGCTCAATCTACCTCGTATCTATCCACCCATTCGCTGGCTACCAGAAGAAGTAGTCGAGGGTTATACTCATAGTAAAATGGCTGTTCACATCGGTGAACAGCCATTTTTTTTTATCATCAAATAAGTTACTCGCCAAAAGGCTCGATTTCGGCATCCGCTGCCTTCCACTCCGGCTTACGCATCGCGTATATAATAAATGGTATTACGACCACAACAATAGCACCGATGATAAGCACCAAGAACCAAACAGACTTGCTACCCGTAGCAATCTGTGATGGTGGGATGAAGCTGAGCACAAAGGCGAGCAGCGAGCCACAGAAGCCAAGACCTGCGAGAATCCACATTAGGCCATTGCCACGACCACTACCGAGTCTAAATGGTCGCTCGGCATTAGGACGGCGGTAACGCAGCGTAATGGCAGCGGCAAACATCATCATATACATAATAAGGTAGAGCAGAACGGTAAGCTGCGAGAGAATCTGGTAGAACGATTGCACAGATGGCATAACGACAAACAACATACCGAGAATCGTCACGATAACACCCTGGACAAGCAGAATGTTACGCTGTACACCTCCCGAATTTGTACGCTGGAAGAATGGAGGGAGATAACCCGCACGGCCCACAGTGAAGATACCCTTCGAAGGGCCCGATACCCAGGTCAAGACACCTGCCAGCACACCAAAGACAAGGGCAATGGCGATAATAGGACCCATCCACGACATCTTCAAAAACTTGAAGTAGCCATCGAAACCGATAAGAAGCGTCTGCGTGAGGCTCATATCCTTAGCTGGCACGACGATACCGAGGGCAAAGGTACCGAGGATGAAGATAATAACCGTGATGAGCGAGCCGATAATGATTGCTCGAGGGTAGTTCTTGCCGGGGTTGTCGACATCCATAACGTGGATACCCATCATCTCCATACCCGCGTAGAAGAGGAAGATACTCGAGGCAAGCACAAGGTTCGAGAAGTTCGTGAGGTCGGGGAAGAAGCGTGTGTGGACGTTGAGGTTGTTGTGTCCACCCTTAGCAAGATAGATGATGGCCAGGAGTATCAAGATGGCAGCAGGGATAATCGTACCGATGATACCACCCCACTTACTCACCTTACCTACCCAACTCAGACCCTTGAGGGCGATGATCGTCGCAATCCAGTAGATAGCGAGCACCACAATAAGGGTAAAGAGACGGTTAGATGCCAAAGCCGCATCGGTCGTTGGGTCTGTGCCGATAAAGGCGATGCTCACAGCACCAAAGGTCAAGACCGTAGGATACCAAATTGTCGATTGAATCCACTGAAGCCATATAGCGAGGAATCCAAATCGCGGACCAAAGGCCTCGCCAACCCATCGAAAGACACCACCCTGCTTCTTTGAGAACATCGCTGCAAGCTCGGCTGCGACCATCGCCGTGGGGATCAAAAAGACGATGGCAGCGAAGAGGTAGTAGAAGGCCGACTGGATGCCATAGATCGCCTCGGAGGCGAGACCTCGAAGACTCACAACGGCCGTCACGTTCATAATCGCCAGCGTCATCACGCTTAGACGAAATGTAGAGTTTGTACTTTTTGTCTGCATATCACAACTAAATTTTTTGTGTTTGTACGACTCTCTGCAATTTGCGTGCAAAAGCTAATTTTAGGCCAACAATATCGACTCAACACCCTGATAATCAGCATATTTCAAAGGAATTTTCGCAATATCCGCGTAACTCATTGATTACCAGCGACTTGAAAAATATAAAATTTCAGCGTATGTAACTCACTGATAATCAATGAGGTTTAAATGGCTTCACGGAAAAACTTTCGGCCTAAAAATTTGCACATAGCACAACAAGGCAGTAACTTTGCAGTAACGAAATGAACAAAATTTTATAAATACTTACAACTATGAGACGACTACTATTTATCGTAGCACTGGCTACACTTTCGCTTGCTGCCTGCAACAATGATAATGGAGAAAATAGGCAAGACTGGATGGACAAAGTACCAGGACTCGAGCAGAATCGAGACGAGACCACTGGCCAGAACTACACCTCGTACAAGGGTCACGCAATGCCAATCAACGAGTACTCATACGATCTTATGATGGGCATATTAAACCTCGTATCGACACAGCACGGCGACATCGACGATACTGAGTTTTTAAGAATGCTCACATCGAGCCCATTGAGCACCGAGGCTCTTTTTATGGCAGATGTATGCGAGGGCACAAAGTTAGAGTGGTATAGCATCTACGACTATGTGGGACTATCGGCAGGCGGCACCATCCAGGCCAACGACGACGGCACGTTAACCTCAATATTTTACCCTAACTCATATGAGGGAGATGTTATGCATCATATGAGTATATACGACATCAAGGGTTTCTACACGACATACTACTGGGAGTATAATGCCGATAGCAACATCCTTATAAGTTCGTACTCTAAGTCTGGCGAAAAGATGATAGCCGAGTTGCTCTACTTCGACGGTGTGGAGGCTGTGATGCTTGGTAAGATTGCTGGCATCTCGAACACAGGCACTTCTTTAGACAGCTACGGACGTGAGTGTATAAGAGCATACGAACTCCACCACCTCAAATTCCAGGAGGGTGGCCGACTATCGCTCGAGGGTTATGAGCGAGAATATGTATACCAGGATTTGAGAATGGTAAGCGACATTGAGGCAGAGATGGAGAGCATAATGCGCGTTGGCAGCAACTACGACGTAGAGGCTTTTGCCCAAGAGCTTAGCGATAGTAAGTGGACTGAGTGGGGCATACTTCGCTACTTTGATGAGACAATGAGCCACATCGAATATCCAGATGCTTGGGATGGAAAATGGAATGCCGAAGGCGGAGCATTTTCTGACTACGAATTCGTTGGTGGCGGCACAGGATTCGCATATGAGATATCAACAGCTGAGCCTCCATTTGAGCCTGTGACCTACAACATCGACTGGTCGTTCGACCCAGAGACAAAGGCTTTGACGATGTACTATCAGGAGCGCGGTATTACAATCACGGCAACGGTATCGGCATATTACACACTTGGCGAGACTGATAAATTTATGGTCTGGGACGTCGATAATAGCTGGAACGAACGCATAGTTCTGAAAAAAATAGAGTAACAGCTTCAAAAAAAAAATTATCCCCTGCTTAATCATCAATTAGGCAGGGGATACTTATATATATAGAATATAGAGGCGAGGTAGCCATATTTCGAGACTATATAAGATTAACCTATATAGCCATAAAATAATACAATCAAAAAACTATTGCAGATAAAAAAATAACTCTTATCTTTGCATCAGGAAAAGGAAATAAAACTAAGATTTAAAATAATTACAAACCTAAAAACTAATAAGACTATGAAAGATTTGAAAGGAACTAAGACTGAGAAGAACTTGTGGGAGGCATTTGCTGGTGAGTCACAGGCACGCAACAAGTATACATATTTCGCATCTAAGGCTAAGAAAGATGGCTATGTTCAGATCGCTAAGATCTTCGAGGAGACTGCAGCTAACGAGAAGGAGCACGCTGAGATCTGGTTCAAGCTTTTGAACGGCATCGGCTCAACTGCTGAGAACCTCAAGTCTGCTGCTGAAGGCGAGAACTACGAGTGGACTGATATGTACGATCAGATGGCTAAGGATGCTCGCGAGGAGGGCTTCGACCACATCGCATTCCTCTTCGAGGAGGT
>JAFYSI010000060.1 GCA_017559425.1 Alistipes sp. | reverse complement strand
GTAGAGTACGACTGGACAGATATCGCTAAGCTCAACTATAAGAATGAGGATATGCGTCTTGCTATGATCGACGCCCTCAAGTTCTGGATTGAGAAGGGTCTCGATGGCTACCGTTGCGACGTGGCTATGAATGTTCCTGCTGACTTCTGGGCTGAGGCTTGGAAGCAGGTTCGCGAGATTAACCCTGATGTTTACCTCTTGGCTGAGGGTGAGGAGCAGTGGTTGCACGAGGCAGGCTTCGAGGCTACTTACGCTTGGGAGCTTCACCACATCTTCAATGCTATGGCTAAGGGTGGCAGCGAGACTAAGAATGTTGCTGGCGACGGCACTATCAAGACCGATGCTAAGACTGTAGCTGATCTCAAGGAGTACCTCGTTCGCGACGATGAGAAGTACCCAGCACCTGCAATGCGTCTTATGTTTACATCTAACCACGACGAGAACTCTTGGGCAGGTACCGAGTTCGAGCGTATGGGCGACTCACACAAGGCATTCGCAGCTCTTACATTCGTATTGCCAAAGAGCCAGCCACTCATCTACACAGGTCAGGAGATCGCTCTTCAGCGTCGTTTGCAGTTCTTCGAGAAGGACTCTATCGTTGAGCTCGTTGACTTGGAGTATGGCAAGGAGTATCGTGACTTCTACAAGTCACTCACTAAGTTCCGCCACGAGAACAAGGCGTTGGCAGCTGGTGAGAATGTAGCTCCTATGGTATTTGTTGAGGGTGCTCCTGAGACTGTGTTGGCATTCACACGCGAGAAGGAGGAGAATAAGGTATTCTGCGTATTCAACTTCTCTGCTGAGCCTGCAACACTCACAGTTACTGAGGCTGAGGCTGGTGACTATAACTGTGCTTGTGGCCAGACTAAGAGTTTCAAGGCTGGTGATGTTGTGGAGCTTCCAGCTTGGGGCTTTATGCTTCTTGCAAAATAGTGAAGCTGTCTAACGAGGCTACTTTTAGGCTTGTTATCCACCTTCTTAAGGTTATGATGGGTGTCCAACTTATAAACAGTTGGACATCCTAATATATAGAACAGAGTATGATGTACAAAAATCCAGAGTGGAGCTACTCGGCAGTGCTCTATGAACTCAACGTTCGACAGTTCACCCCTGAGGGTACGTTTGCTGCGGCCCGCCAGCGTCTGCCATTTCTCCGCTCTTTAGGTATCGATGCCATCTGGCTTATGCCTATCTATCCTATTGGTCAGGAGGGTCGCAAGGGTTCGCTCGGCTCATACTACTCGATTCGCGACTATAAGGGCGTGAATGAGGAGTTTGGTACAGAGGCAGACCTTCGTGACTTTATCTCGGCGGCACACTCACTCGGTATGCGTGTTCTTTTGGACTGGGTGGCTAACCACACAGCACGCGATGCTCGCTGGTTGGAGGAGAAGCCTTATGACTGGTATGAGCGTGAGGAGGATGGCACAGCTAAGGTGCCCTGGGACTGGACCGACACAGCAAAGCTCAACTACGCAAACCACGACGTATGGCTCGGACAGATCGATGCGATGCGTTACTGGGTTGAGCAGTTCAAGGTCGATGGCTTCCGCTGCGATATGGCTATGCTGGTGCCTATCGAGTTCTGGCAGGAGGCAGCCGAGGAGTTGCACCGCATTAAGCGTGACATATTTATGCTTGCCGAGGCCGAGGAGGACAACCTCTTTGAGAGGGCCTTCAATATGAGCTATCAGTGGAACATCCACCACATTATGTGTGACATTGCTAAGGGTGCTCGTCGCGTGTGGGATCTGCGTAATGCTATCCACGCGGAGCGTGCACGATACCCTCGCGAGGCTATGCGTATGAGCTTTACATCGAACCACGATGAGAACTCGTGGAGCGGCTCGGAGCAGCAGCGTTTCGGCTCGGCACTCGACGTAATGACTGTGATGACATTCCTTATGCCATCCACAATGCCTCTTATTTACACAGGTCAGGAGGTGGGCTACAACCACTCGTTTGAGTTCTTCGAGCGTGATACCATCCCCGTTGAGGCATATGTCGAGAACCGCTCTACGGAGCTCTACCGCCGTCTTACGTCGCTCAAGCATAAGGAGCGTGCCTTAGATGCTGGTGAGCGTGGTGGCGAGATCATCGAGATTGAGAACAATGCTAAGGATTGTATGATGACCTTTGTGCGTGAGGTCGATGGTAGTCGTGTTGTGGCCATCGTCAACCTCTCGCCATATACAATCCACGCTGACTTCCGCACAGGAATCTATGCGGGCAAGTATTACGACGCTCTCTCGGGCGAGAGGGTAGTCTTGGACGACCACGTGGAGCGTGATATCGCACCGTGGCAGTATCAGATATTAGTAAAATAGTGAGTATGAAGAGATTTTTTTGTTTGACACTCCTTGCTTTTGTGCTTTGTGGCTCGACAATGGCAGCAAAGCCACGCGTGAGCATCAACCACGTTGAGCCCCTGTCGTGGTGGGTTGGTATGACCACACCACTCCAGATTATGATCAACGGCGAGGCTATTGCTGACTATGATGTTGTGATTCTTCCCGAGGGTCAGGGTGTTGAGGTTACGGCTGTGCATAAGGCCGATAGCCCTAACTACCTATTTGTCGATGTCGCTGTGGCCGTTGATGCCAAGGCTGGCGACTACACCATCCGCCTCCAGTCGGGTAAGACAAAGGTGGACTATAAGTATACCATTGCTGAGCGTCGTGAGGGATCACGCGAGCGTGAGAGCTTCACCACAGCCGACTTTGTATACCTCATTATGCCCGACCGTTTTGCCAATGGCAACCCTGCTAACGACAGCACGTCGGACACTGCCGAGAAGGCTGATAGATCAAACCCTGGCCGTCGTCACGGTGGCGACCTCGAGGGTATGATTGCACACCTCGACTATATTGCTGACCTCGGTGCTACGGCCATATGGTCGACACCACTGTTGCTCGACGATGAGAATGGTGCTTCGTACCACGGCTATTCGTGCAGCGACTACTATCGTATCGACCCTCGTTATGGCTCTAATGAGCTATTCAAGAGCTATGTCGATGAGTGCCACAAGCGTGATTTGAAGGTGATTATGGACATCGTGCCTAACCACTCCTCAACAACGCACTGGTGGTACCGTGACCAGCCATTCAAGGATTGGACACATCAGTGGGATAGCTATACACAGTCGAACTGGACCTTCTCGACAAATATGGACTTCAACGCCTCGAAGACTGACTTGTATCAGATGGAGAGTGGTTGGTTTGATCATTCGATGGCCGATATGAACCTCGATAACGAGTTTTTGCTCAACTACTTCAAGCAGTGGGCTGTGTGGTGGATCGAGTACTCTGACCTCGATGGCTTCCGTGTCGACACATATCCTTACAACGAGAAGGGCCCTATGAGCGAGTGGTGTAAGGCTGTTATGGCGGAGTATCCAAACTTCAATATCGTGGGCGAGGTGTGGACATCATCTATCCCTCAGCTTGCATATTGGCAGGGTGGCAACTACAACAAGGATGGCTTCGACTCGCACCTCAAGTCGATTATGGACTTCCCACTTCACGATGCTATTCGTGCAGCTATGTGCGAGAGTGGTGATGGTGGCTGGGGCCAGGGTATGACCCGCGTCTACGATGTTTTATCGCACGATTTTGTCTACCACGACCTCTCGAATATGATGATTATGGCGGCTAACCACGATACCGACCGTATTGGTGACGTGTGCGAGGGTGATGCTCGTCGTATGAAGATTGTGGCAACGCTTCTATGCACAATGCGTGGTATGCCTCAGATTTTGTATGGCGACGAGCTTATGTTCCGCTCTACTGATCGCCGTCGTGGCCACCCAACACTCCGTGTTGACTTCCCTGGTGGCTGGGAGGGTGATGCTGTCAACCTCTTCGATCGCTCGCAGCACGTGGCAGACCAGAAGGAGGTCTTTGACCACACCCATCTTTTGATGAACTGGCGTAAGTCTAAGGAGGTGATCCACACAGGTAAGACACTTCACTTCATCGACCGCGACAATACATACGCCTTCTTCCGCTACAACGACTCGGAGGTGGTATTTGTATTCATCAACAATAGCTCAAAGTCGAAGAGTGTGCCTTGGTCTCGCTATGCTGAGATTAACTCAGGTCTTAGCCAGGGTGTCAATGTCCTTACTGGCCAGAGCATCGATATGAACAACCTCACTGTCGAGCCTATGTCATCGCTCGTTGTTGAGTTCAAGCGATAGCTGTGCATTGATAAAGTTGGCCTGCACGACGATAAAAGAGTCGTGCAGGTCTATTTTTTTATACTTTTTTTGGATTTTGTGCTAAAAATTTATATATTTGTCTATCTGAACCCTAAAACTTTTAGAGATATGAAGCGTTTTTCTCTGCTTTTAGTAGCGATGTTGATTACTGGTGTTAGCTTTGCCCAGCAGACAGATAGAGATCTTGTTGATGTGCAGATTGCCTACGACGAGGCTGTATTATCATATAAGCGTGCTATCGTCGATATGCGTAACGAGGAGCGACGAGTAGTCGAGGCTACGGAGCGTCATCTCGACGAGGTGAAGAGTGACCTTGTCACTACTAAGCGTAACTATAAGGCTGTTGTTGCCGAGCAGAAGCAGCGTGTGGCAGCGGCCAAGAGTGAGCTTAAGAGTGCCATTGTCAACTATAAGGCTGAGGTGCGTCGTGCCAAGCAGGAGGTTGCTGCAGCTAAGGCTAACCGTAAGTCGGTAATTGCTGAGCGTAAGAGCGATGTGGCTCGTGCAAAGGCAAATATAGCACGCGTCAAGGCCGACACAGCTAAGTAGTCTGCTGCCACTACGCGTTGATGTATACACTAAGAGTGAGACCCTTGTTCTGTCGACAAGATGGGGTCTCGCTCTTTTTTTTGTACCTATAGCTGTGTGTTTGTACTGCCGTGAACGGACCGCATAGCGGCAAATAGTGAGTCGCACGGGGGATTGATGCATACGGCTCACGAATCTCTGTTTTTGTGCATAAATAGTTCTATATGTCAAAAAATGGGCTAAATTGAAGTCACAAGTTGTGAAGTGCGATAATTGTTTGTATATTTGTACGTTAAATGGCTTCGTGCCCCTTGATCGAAATAACAACAATTTTTAATATTACACTTATGAGAAAAGTTTTACGAAACATCAAGTCTACACTCGTGATGCTCGCAGCTATCGCTGGTGTGACTATCTTGTCAGTATCTTGTCAGTATGACGATACCGCCATCTGGGAAAAGTTCGACGAGATCGAGAAGGAGCTTGCTGATATTCGCCAGCAGCTCGAGACAGAGCTCAATGCCATTAAGGATATGGTTAATGGCCTTGTGACTGTTACCGACGTTAAGCAGCAGCAGGATGGTAGCAAGCAGATTGTCCTTTCTGACGGTACAAAGATTAACGTCTATCCTAAGGGCGACGAGGTTCCTGCAGGACTTGTTACAACAACAGTTGTTGATGGCGTGTTGGTTTGGGCACAGTTCGACGGTCTTGGCAACGCTCAGCCTATCTATGTTAATGGTAAGGTGGTTCCTGTTGCCGAGATTGCTCCTATGACTCAGGTTGTTGACGGCGTTATCGAGGTGTCGTTCGACAATGGTGCTACTTGGATTCAGACTGGTTACACCGAGTCTGTTGCCGACAGCATCATCAAGGATGTGCGTGTTGTCTACTCAGACTGGCGTACCGACGAGGATGGCAACAAGCTGGCTCTCTACTGCCTTATAACACTTGCTGATGGCTCAGAGGTGAAGGTTGGTATGCAGAATGGCCGTATCATCCTCCCTTACGACTCAATTTTTGCTGCATACGGCGAGACTTTGCCATTTGCTCTCGACGCTGAGGATGCTGCCGACTTCCTCGTGACAACTCCTAAGGGTTGGGAGTGTGAGGTTAATCACAGTGCTAAGAATGGTACTATGACCCTCTATTTCGTGGCTCCTACACTCGAGGCTATCGAGTCGGGTGCAGCTGTTGCTAGCGGCGTTGTGAAGCTTATGGTGACATTCAACAATGGCTCATCGGCTATTGCAAGCATCAAGGTTTCTACTAACCCTGCTAAGGTTTACTTCACTCTCGATGGTGTTCACATTGAGGCTGGCTACGGTGCTAACTACGTACTCTGCGGTATTATCCCTGCAACCGACTTCAAGATGAACACTGTTATGAACTGGTGTACCCAAACTCTTGCTGGTACCACTGTAAGCTATGTATCACAGGTATCATTTATGGAGGATACTTCAGTATACCTCACATACGAGGAGTTGCGTTCACAGGGTATGAAGGTTGGTACTGACTACATCTTCTGGTACACAGTACCTCGCACAAATGAGGATGGCGACCTCTACCTTACTGAGACAGAGTTCTTCACCGAGAACTACACTCACAGCTCAGTAGCCTTCCAGATGACAAATGCTTCATTCTTCGATGTAGATGTTAAGCTCACTGTTAAGAACTCTGCAAACTATATGCTTGGCTACGCTAAGGCTGATGAGTTCGATGCTGCTTACATTGCACAGTACTACACTGAGCACCCAGACTACCTCACTGCAACACGCGAGAATATGGAGTATGAGGGTTCATTCGTTGAGCTCTTTACAAATGGTGCTGCTTTGGAGTACGGTACTGAGTATGTTGCTTACTTCCTCGCAGAGAACTCTAAGCACGTTTACCTCAAGGACAACGTACTCTCTTGGAGATTCTCTACTCAGGACTATACTCGTGATGGTTCGATGGAGGTATCTGTTATCGGCGAGCCTACTGTTGCTTACAACTACATCGAGATGACCCTCAACACAGCTGAGGATCACATTATGATGTTCTACACAGCTATGCCATCGTATATGGCTTCAGCTTACCCAACCGACGACTATGTTATCGATATGCTTCTCGAGGAGGGTACTAAGGTTAAGTCTAACGAGGCTGTTGTAGCTCGCTACGCAGGTGTTCAGCCTGGCACAAAGCTCACATTCTTCGCTGTAGCTGTTGACGCTGAGGGTAAGATTGGTAAGCCATTCAAGGGCGAGTACACCACAAAGGAGATCGTCTACAACGACATCGAGCTCACCGCTGAGCTTGTTGACTACAAGATCGACAATACCCTTATTCGCCTTAACGCTGAGGGTGCAGAGAGCTATGCTTATATCCTCTGCAAGACAAGCGACTCACAGTGGAAGGAGAAGTATGGTGGTACTGCTAAGAAGGCTGGTGAGTACATCATTATGAATATGTCTGCTTCTGACGTATACAAGACTACCGATAGCCGCTACGCTCTCGTTGATGGTTGCATCGCATTGAGCGGTCTCGAGATGGATGTTGAGTATGTTGTTGTTGTTATGGCTGTTGACGCTGAGGGTGTATGCTCTGCAGCTGCATCTTGCTACTTCAAGCCTATCGCTAACATCGGTAACGTAGTTTACCGTTCAGAGGCACAGTGGGAGGAGTCTAAGCCTACGGTATCTATTCTTGCTGTTGAGGATAACCCACACCTCTTTATGTCGTTCAGTTGGTCTTGCTTGCCAGCACCTCACACTAAGATCTACACAGCGGCTATCTTCCGCTCTAACCTTGTCAACGAGGAGCTCGGAACAAACATCGACACTGTTGAGAAGCTGATCGCTGAGATTATGACTTGCTGCGATACTGGTGGTATGAGCGAGCAGGGTAAGAGCTTCGAGTGGCAGGAGTCAGGTATCTACCTCCGCGAGTGGATCGAGTGGGAGGATATCGATGGTGACAACTACATCGAGGAGGTTTACCACTGCGAGGAGCGTGATGCACCTTACATCTTCTTCCCATACGGTTCTAAGGACAATACATTCATCTACACTACTTGGGTAGGTGAGGATGGCAACTTCTGCGAGCCATTTGCTATTGATCCGATGACTGGCGAGGAGGTATCTCTCTGGTAATTTAATGTGATATGGGGTCGGTTGCGGCCCTGACAAAAAATGCCGTCAATGGGACGTACGTCAAGTACTACCCACCGACGGCATTTTTTTTGCCGAGTCACTCGGCACCCTTCTGATATTAAATTAGTCTTGGTGCTACCAAGTGCATCTTAGTATCTTTCTGATTTCAAAAACGGTCAGGGTGTGGGGTAGTCTGTGTTGTGGGTCTCTATGAGTTAAATGAGTCTCTATATATTAACCCATTAGATCTCATTTATACTCGTTGCACCTCTGCTCATACGCACAAAAAAAGAGCCAGCTTGATGCTGGCTCTCTCTGTATATTTGCTCCCCTCGATTAGTTATTGAGGTTCAAACGCTCGGCACTGTATAGATAACGCTTGATGCTTCGCTTTGGAGTCTTAGAGAACTCCTCGCGGTGGATGATGATATTTGCCACCTTCTCGTACGAAGCAACCATAGTGTTGAGCTGCTGGAGGTTCTGCTCCATAATCTCTGGCAGACGCTCCATATCGATACCCTCGGCATTGGCAAGCTCGTAGTCGGGAACAACAAGTGCTGTGAGACGACCATTATTCTCGATGATAAGCGACTCAGCAACCATATACAAGTTGTTCAAACGCTCCTCGATCTCCTCAGGGTAGATGTTCTGGCCTGAGCCCGAGAGGATCATAGTCTTGCAACGGCCGCGGATGTAGAGAGTGCCATCCTCGTCCATAGTACACATATCGCCAGTGTGGAGCCACTCGCCCTCGAGCACAGCATTGGTAGCTGCCTCATTCTTGTAGTAGCCCTTCATAACGTGCTCACCACGGATGAGCAACTCGCCAGGGATATTCTGTGGATCACGCGACTCGATACGAGCCTCAAGCAAGCCTGGTAGCACGCGGCCACAAGAGCCTGGCTTGAAGGCTGTAGGCACCTCGAAGCTGATGAGTGGAGCACACTCGGTCATACCGTAGCCCACGGTGATAGGGAACTTAATCTTACGCAAGAAGTCCTCGGTCTCCTGGTTGAGGGCTGCACCACCCACAACGAAGATCTCCACGCAACCACCAAACTGCTCCATAAGGCGTGAGTGGATAGTAGAGTAGATAGCTGTGTTGATGAGTGGAATACGCATTGCGATGCTCATTGGTGCCTGCTCCAACATTGGAAGGATGCTCTTGCGGTAGACCTTCTCGAGGATCAAAGGTACTGAGCAGACGATGTTTGGACGTGTCTGCTTCATAGCCTCGACAAGAATTTTTGGCGAAGGAATACGGCCCAATAGTGTGATGTGACCACCGCACGCGAGTGGCGAGAGGAAGTCGAATGTACAGCCGTAGGCGTGTGCCAAAGGCAAGAACGAGAGTGTGCGTGCACCCTTGCGGAAGTAGTGCTCGCCTGTCTTAGGGTTGACCATATCCATTGCAAAGGTCACGTTACCTGTGAGGTTGTTCACGGTAAGCATAACGCCCTTTGACGAGCCTGTGGTGCCCGATGTGTAGTTGAGCAAGCAGATAGAGTCGTTTGAAATCTCTGGATACTTGATATCGTCGCTTGTGAAGCCGCGTGGATATGCCTCGCGGTAGTGTGCACTCATATTCTTCATATACTCTGTGCACTTGTCGCCCTCACGCTCGTAGATAACGTGAAAATCGGTGAGCGAGAATACTGCCTCGATAGCTGGAATCTGGTCGCCCTCGATATCATCCCAGAAGTTGTCGCCGAGGAACAAGAGGCGGCTCTCAGAGTGGTTAACAATGTTTACAACGTCGTTAGGGTTGAAGTCCTGAAGGATTGGGACTATGATAGCACCGTATGTGATTGTTGCGATGTAGCTGATGCACCAACGAGTGTTGTTACGGCCGATAAGAGCAATCTTATCGCCACGCTCGATGCCCATCTCCTTGAACATAAGGTGGAGCTTGGCAACCTCCTTAGCCAACTCGTAGTACGAGAAGTTCTCGCCCTTGAAGTAGTCGGTGAGTGCCGACATCTCGCGATGGTCGCGGAAGCTCTGCTCGTAAAGCTTGATTAAGTTTTTCTCCAACATAATATATTGTTTGATATGTTAAAATCAAAATACCTCGCAAAGATAACAATTTTTATTGAGATTAACAAACTTCTACCAATTTTCTACAATGACTTTCGGGTGTGATAAAGTGTATGTATCTGTAACCGATTAATATATAATCTGTTATCCATTGTTTTGTATGCTAAATTATTTGTTTTGTTTTTCCATTCAGTGAGTGTGATTTGCCTGTTGGGTCAACTATTTTTGATGCTTGATGAAATTATTTTTTGTTTGGGTGTTGCTATTCACTTTTTTTTCTTACCTTTGTAGTCTCTGATGCCCGCGTAGGGGTGTCGCTTGGCTCTTTAGTTCAAGGGATAGAACGAAGGTTTCCTAAACCTTAAATCCGGGTTCGAGTCCCGGAGGGGCTACATAATGATTTGATTTATAGATGTTTAGGGTTTGTTCAAATGATTTTGGGCTGACTCTAAAGTTTTATGTTGTCACGACAAATAATAACTATTATACTTATGAAAAAACTACTATCGTTGATGGTGCTTATGTCCATCGTGCTTGTGGGTTGCCAGGAGCCAGTGGAGCCTACCCAGCCTAATCAGCCAGAGGTGGATACCCCATCTATCACGCTCGAGAGGTCAGCCGTTGAGGTTAAGGCTGCAGGCGAGACAATTAGCGTTGGCTACACCATCGAGAACGCTGTTGAGGGTGTAGCGCTTACCGTTGCTGAGGAGGCTGAGTGGATTGAGAATGTGACAGTTGCTGAGGCGGCTATCAGCTTTGATGTCTTGGCAAACGAGGTGTTTGAGCCTCGCGAGGCACAGCTCACCGTGGCTTACGAGGGTGCTGAGTCGCTCACGCTCACCGTTACGCAGTGCGATCAAACAATCATCCTTACTAAGCAGACTCTCACTTGTACACTTCGTCCAGGTTACGAGGGCTTGGGTGCTGATCGCTACTACCTCGGTCTATGCAGCGGCCAGACATTCGAGGCTCCAGATGGCACTATCATCCCAACATACGAGGATGATATCATCTTCTACTGTGCATTCTATGGTGAGCCTGCTGACTTGAACAACGTGATGATCGCCGAGGGTACTTACGCCCTCAACGATGACCAGAAGAAGCTCGGTAACCTCGATCCATATTATACTTATATCGTGCGTAACGACGGCTATGGTGCACCTATTAGCACACCAGCTACCCAGGCTACAGTGACCGTTGAGCGTATTGAGGGTGAGGTTGTCAACTACATTATCAATTTCGACTACACATTCGAGGATGGCACACAGCTCAAGGCTCGTTACGAGGGCGATATCTTTATCCAGGTATCTACGCCTCTTACAGCACCAACACCTTGGATGGAGGAGGACTACGATGCAGATTTCGTGGGCATCTATGCTAAGCGTGACGGTGGCTCGGCATATATCAGTGGTGCCGATATGATTGGTGTGCAGCTCTACGACTGCCAGCTCGATGAGAATGGTGCTCAGACAGGTGGTATTGTGGTGCGTCTCGAGCTCACTACACCAGAGCTTGAGGGTATGAACCCAATGATTCCAGATGGTCTCTACAACGTGTCGATGAACAACGAGTTGTTCACCACACCAGTAGGTGACGTGCTCAACCTCGGTGAGAGCCTCGGTGGTCTCACTATGATGGGTACTGCTGCACGCGTGATGGATGAGAATGGCAACTACTACTATGGTGCTGTGCTTTCAGGTAGCGTTACCGTTGAGTCTAACGGCATCGACGAGCAGACTATCAGCGTAGACCTTATGACAGGTAAGGGTCAGCACATCACTGGCTCATACACTGGCCCAGTGGTTATCGACAACTACTTCTATCAGCCCCCAATCTCTGACGATCCATACTCAACTCTCGAGGGTGACCTCGCGATTGAGGCTGACGCTAACTGGTCGTTCAAGGCTGACTACTATCAGAGCTACTACCACAACAACACTGAGGTGTCGTTCATCCGCTTGCGTGGCTACAACGTCTCAAACCCAGACCTCACCTGGGAGCCATACTGGGGCTTTAGATTTGATCTTATCGTGCCTAACGACGGCAATATTGCCATCCCTGCAGGTACCTACCGCCCAGATACTAACGGCGAGCACAAGGCTATGACATTTGAGGTGGGTACACGCCGCGAGGTTAACGACGAGGGTATCTACTACGAGGGCTCATACGGCTACTTGGGCTACGACTGGTTAGGTTTCATTGACAAGGCTAATATGGCACCAGCCATCGATGGTTCTGTTGTTATCACATCATATGGCGATGATGAGTATGGCATTCAGTACTACGTTACCGATGACAAGGGTAATGTTATTACCTTCTCGCACCGTTGTAAGGTGAAGATCGTTAAGTATTAAGAAGTTGTCTAACAAGGCTACTTCTCGAGAGGTACAATGAAGGAGCTGCTTTCGAGCAGCTCCTTTCTATTGTTCATTCCTTGCAACTAATTAACAAGATAAGGGTGCCCCGTGTGGAGCACCCTGTGTTGTTTACAACCTGGGTTGTTGATGTTACTCGATAACAACGAGTGGCTGATCAGCAGCTACGGTGTCGCCCTCAGCAACGAGCAAGCCTAATACCTTACCAGCGTAGTCAGATGAGATTGAGTTCTCCATCTTCATAGCCTCGAGGATCATAACCTCCTGGCCTACAGTCACTGTGTCGCCAGCCTTAACCTTGATCTCGATAACGCGACCTGGAAGTGGAGCGTTAACAGTCTTGCCATCAGCAGCAGTCACCTTGTGCTCGGCAGCAGCATCGCCGCTATCCTCCATAGAGTCAGCAACCTCGATAAGGATTGCATCAGCAGCTACGGTGTCGCCCTCGGCAACCAAAATCTGCTTCACGAAGCCTGCGTGGTCGGTAGTGATTGAGTTCTCCATCTTCATAGCCTCGAGGATCATAACCTCGTCACCAGCGTTAACCTTGTCACCAACCTTTACCTTGAGCTCGATAACACGGCCTGGGAGTGGAGCACATACGGTCTTGCCAGTAACAGGACGCTTGCCAGCAGCGGCAGCACCAGCCTTAGCACTCTCAATCTCGATGATAACGCCCTCAGCCTGAACTGTATCACCCTCCTTAACGATGATCTGCTTAACGCGACCAGCGAAGTCTGAAGTGATTGAGTTCTCCATCTTCATAGCCTCGAGGATGGCAACCTCCTGACCTACAGTAACCATATCGCCAACCTTAACCTTAAGCTCGATAACGCGGCCTGGGAGTGGAGCGAGGATAGTATCGCCAGTGATAGGCTGAAGCTCAACAGTCTCTTCCTTCTTGAGTGATGGGTCAGCAGCAACCTTCTCAGCATAAGCTGCCTCCTTGATACCTGTCAAGTATGCCTTAGCTACCAATGGGAACAACTCGAGCAAGAGCTCCTCCTTCTCGTTCTCAGCCAAGAGCACGCCACCTGCCTTCTCTAATACTGGGTTAGGCTGCTTCTGGTACTTAGAGGTATCGTATGGACGCTCCTCGCGGAAGCCACAAATCTTCTCGCGGAAGTCTTCATCAATTTTGACTGGTGTGCGTCCATAATCGCCTTTTACAAGACCTACGAACTGAGCACTCTTATTTGTATACATAGCACGGCCTGCCTTCTCGTCCATAGCACAGTTAACGGCCTGAGCACCTACGATCTGTGAAGTAGGAGTTACGAGTGGTGGAAGACCTGCAGCGAGACGTACTGGAGGGATAAGCTCCATAGCACGTGGCAAGATATCCTCAGCACCGAGCTGCTTGAGCTGTGCCACCATATTTGAGTACATACCACCAGGGATCTCAGCATCCTGAACGAGCTTGTTAGGAGCTGGGAAGCCGAAGTATGCCTCGATAGCCTGTGAAGCTACGAGGAGCTCGTCCCAGTTCTCCTCCTGTGCAGCCTTCACGCAGCGGTCGAGCAATGCGTCAACCTCGGCAGGTGTCTCGTCAGTGAGTGGGTTGAATGGCTTTGGAAGTGGCTTCTCAGCACCAAATACCGACAACTCGAGCTCCTTGCGGATATCC
>JAFYSI010000059.1 GCA_017559425.1 Alistipes sp. | reverse complement strand
CCGAATGGGAAATACGTCAAAGTATGTCCCATCCGTGGCAACTGCGACTCGGCACCACATCTGCCCCCTTCTAACAAAAAAAATGTAGGATGGTGGTTGCACTCAACCACTTCTAACCCGAAAATGGGTTGCAGAAGGTATTAGGTGAGGGGCGACTCGGTACCACATCTACCCCCTTCTAACGAATAAAAATATGCTTCGGAAGGAGTGGGTGGTTGACAACCACTCCTAACACGAAGGTGGACGATAGATATGATTGTGAGTTGGCCAGTAGGGTAGTGCGTGAGATTGGAGGATACCTCACTAAACTCATTAACCTCCCTAAATTCGCTAAACCACACCTCCCAGGGTAGTGATACCCTTGCGGATTACGAAACGATAGATAGCAAATTATGAACCTAAAACTGAAAAGACCAATAATATTTTTTGACCTCGAGACAACAGGTGTCGACACATCGCGTGACCGCATCGTTGAGATCTCGATGGTTAAGATCGATGTCGACGGCACGAAGCAGGTCAAGACACGTCGCATTAACCCTGAGATGCACATTCCCGAGGAGGCATCGGCCGTGCACGGCATCTACGACGAGGATGTTGCCAACGAGCCTACATTCAAGCAGATAGCTAAGTCGTTGGCAAAGTTTATCGAGGGTTGCGACTTTGGCGGCTTCAACTCTAACCGCTTCGACCTTCCGGTGCTTGTCGAGGAGTTTATGCGTGCCGAGGTAGATGTTGACTTCAAGCGTAGAAAGTATATCGACGTGCAGAACATCTTCCACAAGAAGGAGCAGCGAACACTCGTGGCAGCATACAAATTCTACTGCGACAAGGATCTCGAGAATGCCCACTCGGCAGAGGCTGACACAATGGCGACATACGAGGTTCTTGAGGCTCAAATTGCTCGCTATGGCGACATTGGCGACACTGTGGAGGCGTTGGCAGAGTTCTCTACATTTGGCGATATGGTAGATTTCGCTGGTCGTATCGGCCTTAATGAGAAGGGCGAGGAGGTGTTCACCTTTGGCAAGTATCGAGATCGCTCGGTAGCCGAGATATTCCGCAAGGAGCCAAGCTACTACACCTGGATTATGGAGGGTGACTTCCCGATGTACACCAAGAAGATATTTACTGAGATACGTCTGCGTGAGGCTCAGAAATAATGTTCAAACTTAAGTAACGAAACTTTTTAAAATGAGACTAATACGTTCATTTTTAACACTTTTACTCTTAACGGTTGCTACGATGGTCGCTGCCCAGGAGCCACAGGTCGTAGTGGTTGATGGTAGAAAGTGCTTAGTGCATAACATCGCGGAGGGCGAGACGCTCTACTCCTTGGCTCGTGCCTACGATGTGCCTCTCAAGAGCATCGTGGAGCTCAATGGAGACATTGACGCCGTCAATATCTCGTTGGGTCAGGCTATCTACATCCCTCTCAGCTCAAAAGCTCCTAAGAGGGGTAAGACCGAGATTACAAAGGGCGACATCGACCCATTCATCGAGCATACGATAGCTGCGGGCGATACATTCTACTCGATTGCCAAGCATTATAAGATTGATCTCGGAGTGTTGATGGCCGATAATGAGGGTATTAACCCAGAATCATTGTCTCTTGGCAATGTCATCAAGATCCGTAAGGAGTGTGTGGGTAAGGGCTCGCTCAAGGATATCAACAGAGAGGAGAGACTTCACGCAACCACAGCTGATGTTGTGCGTGGCGATGTCGATGAGCTCTTCACCTTCGATGCTGCTGTTGAGGAGGCGAACCTCGTTGTAGAGGATGATGACCTCCTTGTGTCGTTCGAAGTAGAGGAGTGTCGTGATGATGTAGATAGCACTGCTATAGAGGTTGTCGAGGCTGTTAACACCATTCGTATTCCAAAGTTCAAGCGTTTCCAGAAGGGTGAGGTGCTCAATGTTGCACTTATGATCTCAATGAATCGCAACGATAAGCCTGTGCCAGCCTTTGTGGACTTCTATCGTGGCACGTTGTTGGCACTCGAGGACTTGCGTCGTGAGGGCTACTCGATAAATGTGAATGTCTACGACACCAAGCTCTCAGCGGAGCATACTCGTGAGATCGTTGAGAGTGAGGGTTTTGCAAATACCGATCTTATCATCGGCCCTATCTATGCCAATGAGATTGCTGAGGTGGTTCCCTTTGCCGAGGAGCACAACATCCCCCTTGTCTCTCCACTCTCAGACATCGACCCTGAGCAGGTGTCAAGCCCAGTGCTCTTCCAGATGAAGGCAGATGGCAAGTACCACTACGAGAAGTATGCCGATATGCTTGATGGCAGCTACGATGTGACTATCATCTACGGTGGTAATGGCAATGACGATAACTATCTCAAGGAGGTGCTCGCTGCAACAAGCCACCTCAAGGTGACTAACTTAGTGGCGACAGCACCAGCAGGTATCCCAAGGCTCTGCTATCGTAAGAGCGATGGTACATCGGGTTCTTCAGTGCCTATTACCTCTCTTTTGCAAGAGAATGGTCGTAGCCTTGTCTTTATCGTGGCAAGCGAAGATATGACTGTGCAGAGGGTACTCGAGGCTATTGGCGAGGAGGTTATGATTCGTCAGAACGGCTCGCGTGGCTGTGTGGTTGCTGGTAGCTCTAAGTGGGACAACCTCAAGTATATGGACTTCAAGGGTATGTTCCAGTGTGGTGTGTCGACCATTATGCCTTACAATATCAAGCGTGTCGACAACAACGCAATACAGATTTTCGAGAGCAGATATCTAAACGCATTTGGCAATCTGCCTACTGCCTTTTCGGGTCGTGGCTACGATGCTATGATGCTCTTCTGCACAAAGATGTTTACAGGTCTCGACAAGAGCATCCTTGTAGAGAGAATCACGCCGCTTGCTACACCTTACACGTTTAAGTTTGAGGATGGTATGTTTGTCAACACCGAGTGGGTTGTGGCAGAGTACCAGCGTAACTTCACCATAATCTACAAGTAGTGTAGTATGGCAACTATCTCGCATCCGATCCCTGAGAAGACAATCGAGCGTCTTAGCGAGTATCGTCGTACGCTTGTGAAGTGTCACGCTCAGGGTATCACCCACATCTTCTCGCACGTCTTGGCGGGTATGCACGGCATTACAGCTGTGCAGGTGCGTCGTGACCTTATGCTCATAGGTTTTTCCAGCGACACGAAGAAGGGCTACGACGTGAAGGTCCTCATCGACTTCATCGACGGCATACTCTATAGCGAGCAGCCTATAAATATGGCCGTTATCGGTATGGGTCACCTGGGTCGTGCTGTAACACGCTACTTCAATGGCAAGGGTCTTAAGCTTCGTATCACGGCGGCATTCGACGTCGACAAGGAGAAGGTGGGAACGACAATCGATGGCATCCCCTGCTACAATATCGAAGAGTTTGAGAGTCGTGTCTCGGACCTCGACATCAGCATCGTCATCGTCTCGTCGCCTACATCTGTGGCCTCGACACTTGTCATCCCAATCATCAACGCTGGCATCAAGGGCGTGCTTAACTTTACCTCTGCACCGCTCAACTTCCCGCAGGGCATTGTCGTGGAGAACTACGATATCACCACCCTTTTGGAGAAGGTGGCCTACTTCGTGAAGGTTGCCGAGGAGAGCAATAGCTAACTATGGAGATTCACTACGGCTTTGATTCGCTGCCCAAGGGGTTGCGTACGGTGGTCACTGTGGGCTCGTTTGACGGTGTCCACGAGGGTCATCACACGCTACTTCGTAGGCTTGTGGCGATGGGCTCAAGTCTCGCGGCAGAGAGTGTTGTTGTGACCTTCGACCCGCATCCTCGTATCGCTATGGGGTGTGCCGAGGGTATGCCTCTTCTTACCTCTGTTAAGGAGCGTGCTTGGCTCTTGGAGCGTCTCGGCGTTCAGCGTGTGGTTGTTGCTCGCTTTGATGATAAATTCCGCAGTCAGTCGTTCGAGGAGTTTGTACGTTTGTCGCTTGTTGATGGGCTTGGTATGGTGGGTATGGTCGTGGGCTATAACCATCGCTTGGGTCGTGGTAATGAGGGTAACTACGAGAGCCTTAAGCCTCTGGCTAAGGAGCTTGGCATTGAGCTTGAGCGTGTGGAGCAGTACACCGACCTTGGTGATAAGGTGAGCTCTACGGTGCTTCGTGGACTCCTGGAGCGTGGCGAGACGGAGCGTGCAAGAGAGATTATGGGTCACCCATACATCATCATAGGTGGCGTTCGTGGAGGTGTGCTACGCATTGAAGATAGGTATAAACTTCTGCCCGCATCGGGGGTCTATAGTGCCGTTGTTGATGGCATCGCACGCGAGATTGAGGTTCGTGGACGTGAGATTCTTGTCGAGGTGGAGGATAGTGATATAATTATTGAGTTATGAAGAGTTTTGAGACAAAGATACGAGTCGAGTATCATCATACCGACCAGATGGGTATTGTCCACCACTCGAACTATGTAAAGTTCTTCGAGGTGGCACGCACGGAGTGGCTGAGAGCTATGGGAATGACATACGCCGAGATGGAGCGTCGTGGCGTTATGATGCCCATCGTGGAGGTAAATGTCAAGTATCGCCAGCCCGCCTATTACGACGAGCTTATATCGGTGACAGCCTCGGTCGATGAACTGCCTATGGCCCGTATGACCTTCAAGTATGAGATTCGTGGCGAGGATGGCCGCGAGATTGCTACCGGATCTACTACGCTCGGATTTATTGACAAGACCACAAGACGTGTGCAGCGTGCCCCCGTATGGCTTATGGAGGTGCTCGAAAAACTTTAGTGCGTATGCGTCGTTGGATAAAACTTTCGATCTATGTAGTTATCGCCGCAGTTATGATATGTAGCTGCGGTGTTATCTATTCTTACGCCTCGCGTACACACCTTGCTACGGCCTCTGCTGGTGACCTGTATGCCGACTCTCTCGTGCTTTATGGTGAGCGGTTGGCGGACTATTTTGCCGAGCCAAAGCAGATAATGACCTATGCTGAGGCTCATCGTCGTGACTCTTTGGAGCGTGTTGAGCAACGTCTCTCGCGTGAGGTGACGCTCGCCTGTGTGGGCGATATGGTGTTGGGTGTCAACTATCCCGATAATGCTCCACTGCTCCCTGTCGACGATGGTGCTCACCTCTTTGATGATGTGCGTGACTGCCTTGTCTCTGCCGACTTGACGCTTGGTAACTTGGAGTGTCTGCTGCTGGATAAGGGTGGCGAGCATCGCTATGTGCGTGACCAGAGGTATGCCTTCTTCTTCCGTTCGCCTGAGCGTTATGTTAACCACTTCCTCGCTGCGGGCTTCGACTTCTTGTCGATTGGTAATAACCACCTGCGTGACTTTGGCGAGGTGGGCGTGGTGTCGACGATGCGTGTGTTGGACAATGCTGGTATCGCCTATGCTGGCTTGAAGGAGCGTGCCGAGTGGTGCGTTGTGGAGCGTGAAGGTGTTCGCTATGGCATCTGTGCCTTCTCGCCTTTCGAGGAGATGTGCGATATCCACGACTTTGACCTGGTGAGTAGTACTATCGAGAGGCTACGTCACGAGGAGCATTGCGACCTTGTCATTGTTACCCATCACGGTGGTGCTGAGGGTGCCTCGGCTACGCGTGTGACACGCGATGATGAGTGGTTTGGCGGTGGTCCTCGTGGTAATGTCTACGACTTCTCGCACGTTGCTGTAGATGCTGGTGCCGACCTTGTCTTTGGCCACGGACCACACGTCGTGAGGGGTATGGAGATATATAAGGGTAAGATAATCGCCTACTCGCTCGGTAACTTCTGTACGCCATATATGATGAACATCAAGGGTCGTTGTGGCTATGCTCCAGTGCTTCGTGTGAGGCTCAATCTTCGTGGTGAGTTCCTCGGAGGTGAGATTATCTCCGCCACGCAGACAACACGCACAGGACCTAAGCGTGACGCTGGGCGTGTGGTGGTCAAGGAGATTCAGACGCTTAGTAGGCTCGACTTCCCAGAGTCAGACCTTGTGATAGCGGATGACGGAACGCTATCGGTTAGGTAGTAGGTAAGCTGATAACACTAAAAGTAAAAGGGATTGCCCCGATGATGGGACAATCCCTTCTCTATTAAACATAGGTGTCGTTCGACGCCTACTCGATAAGCGAGATGCTTCGCTGGATAAATTCTGTGAGGTTCTTGCCCTTGAGAAGGCCATTGCTCAAGAGTGCGAGGTCGATAATCTGACGCACCTTACGGTTGTTGCGGCCAATCTCCTCGAGGCGTGTGTTACGCTCCTCGCGAAGCTCTGTGATACGCTTTGAGAGCTGCTCACGCATCTCACGCTCCTCTGTCGAGAGCTCATCATCCTTCTTACCCTTTACGGTCTCCTCGAAACGGCTCTCCTCCTGCTCGGCAGCAGTAATCTTCTTGCCGATGGTGCGGAGCTTGTCGCCATACTCGCTCTCCACCTCCTGCAGGATGTCGAGCACGATAGGGTGGTTGCCGTTAACGGTGATGGTGAAGTTGTCGGGCATCTCGCTGTAGAATCGGCTCATCTCGCCACCCGATGTTGCGGCCATATCCTTCATACGACGCATAAACTCATTCTGTGTGATGACAACAGGGGCTGCACTCTTGTCCATAGCCTCGAACGATACGTGGTAGTGAATCTTCTCGTCGGTAGGCATCTGGCTCTCGAATACTGGACGCATAATCTGCTGCTGTTCGCTGCTTAGCGACATCGCCTGCTGCTCCTCTTTGCGGATGAGCTTGTCTACAACATCAGAGTCTACACGTGTGAAGCGAATCTTCTCGTTCTTCGATTCGAAATACTGGATGTAGTGGCTGTCGAGCTGACCGTTCATCTCAAGGATGTCATATCCCTTAGCCTTGGCAGCCTCGACGAATGAGTCCTTGCCGATAACGTCATCTACATAGAGCACCACGGTGATGCCATCCTTGTCGGTCTGTGTCTCGCGAATCTTCTCAATATATTCCTGAGATGTATAGTACTTGCCCTCGATAGACTTCCAGAGCATAAAGTTCTCGGCCTTCTCGGCGAACTTCTCGTCGGTGAGCATTCCATACTGGATGAATATCTTGAGGTCGTCCCACTTAGCCTCGAAGTCGGGACGCATAGTGTTGAACAACTCCTGGAGACGGTCAGCAACCTTACGTGTAATGTAGTTCGAAATCTTCTTGACGTTGGCATCGCTCTGGAGGTAGCTTCGCGATACGTTGAGAGGAATATCTGGCGAGTCGATAACGCCGTGAAGGAGTGTCAGATACTCAGGCACGATGCCACGCACCTCGTCGGTAACAAATACCTGGTTACAGTAGAGCTGAATCTTGTTCTTCTGAATCTCGAAGTTGTTACGCAACTTAGGGAAGTACAAGATACCCGTGAGGTTAAACGGATAGTCGATGTTGAGGTGGATGTAGAAGAGTGGCTCCTCGCTTGCAGGGTAGAGGTCGGCATAGAACTCCTTATACTGCTCTGCGGTAATCTCCGAAGGCTTTAATGTCCAGAGAGGTGTCACATTGTTGATGATGTTATCCTCCTCTGTGTCAACATATTTGCCATCGTGCCATACCTGCTTCTTGCCAAAGGCAATAGGCACAGGGAGGAAGTGGCAGTACTTGCGAAGAAGCGAGCTAATCTCACTCTTCTCGGTAAACTGAGAGCAATCCTCCGAAATGTGAAGCACGATGCGTGTTCCGCGAGCGAGCTTCTCGTCGAGCTCCTCCATCTCGAACTCTGGCGAGCCGTTGCAGCTCCAGTGTACGCTCTTTGCCTCGTCGCGGTACGACTGCGAGTAGATCTCCACCTTGTCGGCAACCATAAACGACGAGTAGAAGCCGAGACCGAAGTGACCGATGATGGCCTGGTCCTTGTACTTCGCCATAAACTCCTCGGCACCCGAGAAGGCAATCTGGTTGATGTAGCGGTCCACCTCCTCGGCTGTCATACCGATACCTCTATCGGTGATTGTGAGTGTGCGTTTGTCGCTGTCTACTGTGATGTGGATTGTTGTGTCGCCAAGCTCACACTTGGCATCACCCTTCGAGATGAGGGTCGTGAGCTTCTGTGTGGCATCTACAGCATTTGATACGAGCTCACGAAGGAATATCTCGTGGTCGGAGTATAAAAACTTCTTGATAACGGGGAAGATGTTCTCTGTTGTCACCCCAATTTTGCCATTTGTCATATATCTCAGTGCGTTTTAAGTTATTACTAATTCTCCGCTCTATAGGTCAAATGTTGTGCCAAGCATCAATGAGTGACAAAATGGCAGTCGTACGAGACAAAATGGGTGTTTGTCGCTTTGCAATAATGCAACAAACTAAGCGATCAAACAAAGAAGAGGTTAAGGACCGCGTCCCTAACCTCCCTAAATTCATTAATATCGCAAAGGAGTATTATTTCTAATTACTCTTTACTCATTACTAATTATTTACGCACCTCGGCACCTGCCTTCTGCTCCATCTGAGCCTGGAGGTTGGCCATAGTACGCTCAATCTGCTTGTCGGTGAGTGTCTGGTTCTTATCCTCGAGGATGAAGCTCAAGGCGTACGACTTCTTGCCCTCAGGGAGCTTGTCGCCCTCGTAGACGTCGAACAGAGATACCGACTTGAGGAGCTTCTTCTCTGTGGCAAAGGCGATAGAGCGGAGCTGTGAGAATGTCACGCTCTTATTTACAAGTAGTGCCAAGTCACGCTTCACCTCAGGGAACTTAGAGAGCTCCTTGAACTGCACCTTAGACTTCTTGGTCATCTTAATGAGCTGGTCGAAGTCAATCTCTGCGAAGTATACCTCCTGCTTGATGTCGAACTTCTTACGCACCACTGGCGACACAACACCCATACGCAACACCTCCTTAGGACCCTGCTTGAAGACGATAGCGTCGGCGTAGAGGTCATCGTCGATGCTCTCCGACTGCAAGGTGTAGATGTCGATGCCGAAACGCTTCAAGAGACGCTCCACGATAGCACGCAACGTGAAGAACGACGAACCCTCAGCTTTAGAGTTCCACGAGAGCTGTGTGGCAAGACCCGTCACGGTGATGCCAATGCGGTAGCTCTCCTCGTACTTTGCAAGGGCGTTCTCATCCTCAGCCTTCTCAGCGTTAAAGGCGTAGCAATTGCCCACTTCGTACATACGCAAGTTGGCGTTACGACGATTTACGTTGAGCTCCACAGCCTCCAAGGCGTTGAACATCAGCGTCTGACGCATCACGTTGAGGTCCTGAGAGAGTGGGTTGAGAATCTTCACACAACGCTCTGCAGGGTATGTCTTAGAGCCCTCGTAGTACGATGCCTTAGTCAGCGAGTTCGACATAATCTCGGTGTAGCCGTTCGATGTGAGGAAGTCAGATGCCACGTTCTGAAGACGTGCCTTGTCGGGTTTTGGTGCGTACGACAATGTAGAGTTCACGTGGTCAGAAATCTCGATGTTGTTGTAGCCATATACTCGCAGAACATCCTCCACAAGGTCGGCCTCACGCTGCACATCCACGCGGTATGGTGGCACGGCAACCTTCAACACCTCGCCCTCACGACCGCGTACCTCCACGTCGAGAGCCTCAAGGATGGTCATAAAGGTCTCCTCTGCGATATCCTTGCCAATGAGCTTACGAGCACGCTCCAACGAGAAGTCAAACTCGAAGTGCTGGGCTGGTGTAGGGTTGATGTCGATAATCTCGGATGTGATGCGACCACCAGCGAGCTCCTGCATAAGCATTGCGGCACGCTTGAGGGCATACACCTGAATATTTGGGTCGATACCACGCTCGAAGCGGAACGAAGCATCGGTGTTGAGTCCAAAACGCTTAGCAGTCTTGCGTACCCATACTGGGTGGAAGTAGGCACTCTCGATGAAGACGTTAACAGTCTCGTCGCTAATACCAGAGTCCTGACCGCCATAGACACCCGCGATACACATTGGACGCTCCGCAGAGCAGATCATAAGGTCGTTAGCCGTCAACGTACGCTCCACGCCATCGAGTGTCACGAACTTCTCGCCCTCGACAGCCGAACGTACTACCACCTTGCCGCCCTCAATCTTATCTGCATCAAAGGCGTGGAGAGGCTGACCAAGCTCGAATAGTACGTAGTTGGTGATATCCACAAGGTTGTTCTTAGGGTTGATGCCCGCAGCTCGCAACTCGTTCTGCATCCACTCTGGCGATGGGGCAATCTTACAGCCGCTAACGGTGATACCAGCATAGCGTGGTGCCGCCTCAGAGTTTACAACCTCCACCTCGATGGTGCGTGATGTGTCGTCCACCTTGAAGCCCTCGACAGATGGGAGTGTGTACTCCACCTTCTCGCCACGGCTCTTGAGGTATGCTGCAAGGTCGCGAGCTACGCCAATGTGCGACGCAGCATCTACGCGGTTTGGAGTAAGGCCAATACCGATGAGGTAGTCGTCAGCAATGTGCAAGTACTCCTTAGCAGGTGTGCCCACAACAGCCTCTTGAGGGAGCTCCATAATGCCCTCGTGGTTGCGACCAATGCCGAGCTCATCCTCAGCACAGAGCATACCGAGCGACTCAACGCCACGAATCTTGCTACGCTTAATCTTGAACTCCTCGTCCGAGTCGATAGGGTACAACACCGCACCTACCGTAGCACACATCACCTTGAGACCCTTGCGGCAGTTAGCAGCACCGCAGACAATCTGCAATGGAGCCTCCGCACCCACGTCGACGGTGGTGATGTGGAGGTGGTCAGAATCTGGATGATCCTCGCAGGTGAGCACCTCGCCCACGACAACACCCTTGAGGCCACCCTTGATGGTCTCAATCTTCTCGAACTCCTCAACCTCAAGACCAAGCTCGGTGAGGATCTCTGCCATACGCTCTGCCGATATATCGGTCTTGAGATAGCGTTTCAGCCAGTTGAATGAAATGTTCATAGTTATATCGTTTTTTGTATTATTGTCTCTTGTCTAAGGCTCCGATGGCCATAATCGCACAAAGATACGATAAAAGCAGATAAAAAGCAAGAGCCAACCTAATAAATTAGGTGGGCTCTCCTGCGAGAATAAAATAGACCCCAAAAGTTGCTCTTAGCTCTTGGGGTCTATCTCTACGTTTATAGCACTGAGCAAGCGTCGTGCTACGCCTATGTTAATACTCGAATATCATCTCTTTTATGTTCTTCCAATAAGGGGCACTCTTGTAGTTTACAGCAGCACCCTTTTGTACATAGACTTTGGTGGTGAATACAGCTCTGTCTGTTCCCTCAGTGTCGTGAAGCTCACCGCCATAGATCTTTGGAGCCTTCGATGAGAGCATAATGAGTTTCTCACAAGCACCGTTAAAGGCACTGCCGTGAATCTCGGTTACGCTTTGAGGAATAGTGATGCTGCCAAATGCTGTGTATCTAAATGCTCCCTGACAAATTCTTGTGACGCCATTGGGCACAGTGTAGTTTTCAAGTTTTCTTTCGCCAGAATATTGCAAGAGTTTGCCGTTGACAATCAGGCAACAACCATCCTCGGTAGCAAATTTACCTCTAAACTCACTGAAAAAGCTGTCATAGCCAAAGGCATATTCCGAGATGTCGATTAAAGTCTCTGGGAAGAATATCCACTCTGCAGGCGAGTAGAATGCCTCGCCAGTAATCTTGGTAAGTGCCCCCTTGAAGATGATAACACCCTCTTTGGTCGTCTGGTCATATTCGTGTGCGAGGATATGACGGTTGAATGCCGCCTCGCTGATTCCCAATTTTTCATCAGCCTTATACTTAATTACGCTGTTAGGCTCATCGGCTTTAGCACTTATAGCTAAGCAAGTAGCTACCACAAGAGCCACAATGGTAAGTAGTTTTTTCATAGTTGTTTGTCAGTTTGTGTACTAAAGAATAATCCCCAGGGAGGTTATGTTCCCTGGGGATTGTCACTACAAGTTCTCCAAGCAGTAGTCCACCATCTTCTGACGCACGTTGGTCATATCGTGTGGACGCATAGAGTGGTTCTGGTCTGGGTAGACCATCATATCGTACTGCTTGCCCGCTCTGTTCAATGCTCGGCACATCTCCATCGCGTTCTGGAAGTGAACGTTGTCGTCGGCAGTACCGTGGATGATGAGCAGACGTGTCTTGTCGCTAAGACGATGAGCGTGTGTGATTGGCGAGTTCTCGTCATAGCCACGAGGGTTGTCCTGTGGAAGGCCGTTGTAGATCTCGGTGTAGATGGTGTCATAGTAACGCCAAGAGGTCACAGGAGCCACGGCGATAGCCATCTTGAAGATTCCGTCGCCCTTCAATGCACAGTTCAAGGCCATAAAGCCACCGAACGACCAGCCGTAGATGCCGATACGCTCGTTGTCGATAAACTCCTGAGATGCAAGATGGTGAGCAAACGAGATTTGATCCTCCACCTCGCACTTGCCGAGGTCGGCGTATGTCACCTTCTTGAACTCCTCACCGCGGTAGCCAGTACCACGAGCGTCGCAGCACGCCACGATGTAGCCGTTGTGTGCGAGGGTCTCCTCCCAGTCGTAGGTGTGGCGGTTGGCAATCTGCTGAGAGCCAGGACCTGAGTACTGAGTCATAAGCACAGGGTAACGCTTCGAAGCATCGAACGCCTCAGGGTAGATGAGGTAGTAGGTGAGCTCGTCGCCACGCTCCGTAGTGAAGGTGTAGTACTGACGCTGGAACTTAGGCTGCTCTGTTGTTGCTGGCTCGAGCATAAGTGTGCAAACCTCCTGACCCTTAGTGTCGTAGATGGCAGCTGTAGGGTAGCAGTCTGTTGCTGAGTGCTCGGCAGCGAAGTAGTTCATATTTGCCGATGGCGATACTCTCCAGTAGCCAGGCTTCGAGAGCAAGCACTTCTTATTCTTGCCGTTGATGCCGATAGAGTAGAGGTGTCGCTCCTCAGGTGACTTCTCGGTAGACATATAATATATAGTCTTCTTATTTGGCGACATACCGACAATCTCGGTTACCTCCCACTCACCCGATGTGATGGTGCCAATGCGACCCTTCTCCACAGAGTGTAGGTAGAGGTGGAACCAGCCTGCTGAGGTCTCCTCACGCACGATGAAACGCTCCTGGTCTATAAAGGTGATGTTCGACTCATTAGGACGCTCCACATAACGCTCATCCTGCTCGTCGTAGATACGCTTCTGTGTACCATCCTTCTCAACCATAATCACCTCGAAATGGTTCTGAAGGCGGTTGACACGGTAGTAGAAGAGGTTGCCTGCAGGTGTGTAGTCGATGCGAGGGATATACTGGTCGGTCTCCTCGCCAGTGAATATCTGGCGTGTCTCCTGAGTCTCGATGTTGTAGACGTGGAGCGTAACGCGAGAGTTGCAGTCGCCAGCCTTAGGGTACTTGAAACTATATGCCTTGTTGTAGAGAGTGTTGTCGAAACGCATCATCTCGAACTCTGGCACGTTGCTCTCGTCAAACTTGAGGTAGGCAATCTCCTTACCGTCGGGCGAGAATGCGTAGGCTTTTGTGAAGCCATACTCCTCCTCATATACCCAGTCGGTGGTACCGTTGATAATGTGGTTCCACTTACCATCGTCGGTGATGTTGTAGATGGCGTTTGTCTCGAGGTTGTAGAGGAAGAGGTCGTTGTAGTACGACATTGCAAGGTACTTATTGTCGGGCGAGAATGAGATGTCACGCACGTCGTCAATCCTTGCTGTCGAGCCATCGGGGAATGCGATGTAGTAGATCGAGGTGTATGAGTGACGGTAGATCTCACGACGTGGGAATACGCCATTATCCACCACCTCGTAGATAGCCATAGTGCCGTCTGGTGACTTGCTATACGAGAATATCTGGTGGTCGGTGTTGAGTGCTGTGAGCACCACCTCACCCGCCTCGAGAGGGTTGGTGTAGTCACGCAAAATCACCTTGTTGTGCTCAAAGTTCATACACTTATCGGTGCCAGCGAGTGGAATTAGCGACGCTGGTGCGATGTAGCTTGATGCAGCCTCGCGATTCATCTTCACCATCTCGGTGTAGCTCACCTGTGCCTTTGCTGTGAAGGTTGCGGCGAGAAGTAGGGTACATAGTAGTAGTCGTCTCATATCTTTACTGTTTTATTCTTTTTACGTTTGCAGTTCAGTAGGGTGTGGGGTAAATCTTTATTAAATATCGTCCATCGAGAAGTCGTAGCTCAGACGTTTACCTGTTGTGAACTTCGAGTTGTCGAGTTTTGAGTTGAACTGGTCTACCGTTACGCGGATATTCTCCTCGTATGGTGGCATCAGGAGGTCGAAGTTGAGCGAGTAGTTGATAGCTGTCTCGATAATTGATACAAGTGCCTCGCGGTCAATCTTCTTTGTGCCGAAGCCCATAGGGCGTACCAGCGTCTGTCGCTTTCCCTCCACCCAGAAGCACTTCTCGCGGTTGATGAATATGCGACCAATGAGGTATCCCTCGTCGGCACTACGGTTGTACTTCATCGAGTCCGAGAGGAAGTTGTAGATGTTAATCACGCCGGTGTAGGCATTCTCCTTGTTCTCCTGTAGGTAGCCATTCTGCCACACTATGTGGTTGGAGTCGAACGAGAATACGTCGGTGTGCATCTGGAAGATGAGAATGTCGCTTGCCACCTGCAACTGTGCCTCAAACTTACCACGGTCACGGTACTCGATACGCACACGGCGGTCGAGCTTGCCGTCGAGCTCGTCGTCAATCTCCGAGGCCATCTCGAAGAGTGTCTCCTTGAGCTCGTTGAATGTTGAGAATGTGTTGTCGAAAATCTGCTGCTTGAGTGTCGACTTCTTAACTATCGACTCAAGAATCTTCTCGCGTAAAGTGCTCATATAGTTATGTTTATCGGTTTTATTCTTACTCTTTTATTCCAATTTCACCTCTCTTGGGCTTATCTTAGGCGGATTGTCTCGCCCTTGTGGAACTTAGTGTCGCTGTCTGCGTTATTAAGCTTTAGGAGTGTCTTGAGACGTATGCCATAGACCTGTGAGAGTGTGTAGATATCCTCGCCCTCCTCGGTGACGTGGATGAGGTTGCTACCTCGCCAGCGTGATGACTTACGTTCGATGTAGACGATATCACCCTCCTTAGGCTCTACGCCCTTCTTTACGTCGTTGAACTTGCGTAGTATGCCCTCAGGTAGCTCAAAGAGCTTGCCTATGGAGGCGTATGTATCACCCTCGCGTGCGATGATGTAGTTAGCACCATTGGTGAGGTAGACGTTGTAGCCGTAGTGTGAGTTTATCGTCACACGGAAGTTGTTGGGGTCGATGCCTCTGTCGGCGTAGGCCAGTGACTGGTCGGCAATCTTAGGCTCCTCACTCTTGGGTTCCTCTTTTTGTTGTGATTTATTTAGTCCGAGCTTTTCGGCAACGTAGTCGTCGTATAGCTTGCGGCCATTCTTTCGGTCGAGAAGGTAGAGGTGCTCATCCTCGATAACCTTGATAAGTCCCTCGGCATAGGTTGGTGCTGTGGCATATCCAGCCTGCTTGAGCCCCTTCGCCCAGCTCACATAGTCGTCTGTAGCGTAGTTGAAGAGGAACTGGTAGCGAGAGCGTCCGTTGAGGAACTCTGCGTGGTCGGCAAACGACTCCTCTGCCGAGTCGTAGGCCCTGAAGCACTCGCCCTTGGCGTCATCGTCGTGGTATACCTTGCCACCTGTCCACGAACTGCCGCACTTGATGCCGAAGTGGTTGTTGGCTGTGCGTGCTAAGGTGCTATTACCCCATCCCGACTCTACGATGGCCTGAGCCATTGTGATGCTTGCTGGGATGCCGTAAATCTCCATATGCTCAATTGCCACGTCTGCCCACTTGGCGATGTACTCGCTGCGTGTGATGCGTTGCTGTGCCATAAGGCCGAGGCTGCTGAGGGCAAAGAGAGCTGAGAGAAGAGCTTTGCGGAGTATATTATGCTGTCGAAACATCGTGTCGTTGTTTGTTAATTGGTATAGTTTAGGCAAAGATACACTTTTTCTTTTGTTCGAGCAACAAAAAGGGCGACTACTTTGTAGTCACCCTTGCGTTTTTCTTGGTTTCGAGCACTAAAACTTCACCTCTGGAGCAATCTCGGCACCCTCCTTGGCCTCAAACATCTCACGACGCTCAAAGCCAAACATCGATGCGAGGATGTTTGTAGGGAAGCGACGAATCTTCACGTTGAACTCCTTTACAGCCTCGTTGTAGTGGTCACGCTCAGTCTTGATGCGGTTCTCTGTACCCTCGAGCTGTGTCTGGAGGTCAAGGAAGTTCTCGTTGGCACGAAGCTGTGGGTAGCTCTCCGAGATGGCGATAAGGCGACCGAGTGCCGAGCCTACCTCCTCCTGTGCTGCCATCCACGCCTCCATCTCATCGGGTGTCGCTGTCGATGCGTCGATGCGAATCGATGTAGCCTTGCTGCGTGCCTCGACAACATCCTGCAGAGTCTGCTGCTCGTGCTCGGCGTAGCCCTTCACGGTATTCACCAAGTTTGGAATAAGGTCCGAACGACGCTGGTAGGCACTCTCGACATTTGCCCACGCCTTATTGGCCTCCTCGTCGCTCTTGACAAGGCCATTGTAGCCCGAAATGGCCCAGATGATTACCACGGCAACGATGCCGAGTATAATCCATAAACTCTTGTTCTTCATATTGTTACGTTTTATTAGTTATTTGCTTATTACCAGCGTGAGCCACCGCCACCGCCGCCAAATGAGCCACCGCCCCAGCCACCACCGCCGAAGCCACCGCCACCAAAACCACGACCTCCGCCAAAGCCACCCATACCTCCAAAGAAGATAGGTCCTACGCCACCACCTCCGCGATGGTTGTTCTCTTGCTTTGTGCGTCTATGTTCTGTGTTGCAGTGCGGGCAGTGCAGTATCTCGACGATGACTCTTGTAGTAGGAGTCTCCCTGATGACACTCTTCTTGATCACTTTGAGGCCGAGATTGCCACACGTTGGGCACTTCGACATCTGGCGTTCGTGGATGATAACAAGGATGAGGGGTAGTAATATTAGGAGTCCTACGGTGATAAGTATCGCCCAGAGGTTTGTCTCCTCTTGGTAGTCGTCGTTTAATCCCTTATCAAGCTCGCTGCCGGTGAGTAACTTGTCGATTGCTTGCACGCCATCAACCATACCTTGCGAGTAGTCGCCACTTCGAAAGTGAGGGTGCATATAGCTTCGCTGCAGACGCGTACACATCGCATCAGGTAGCTCAGCCTCAAGGCCATAGCCCGTTACGAAGCGTATCTCTTGCTTATTGGTAACCAGCAGGATGCCGAGGCCGTTGTTACGCTCACTGTTGCCTACGCCCCAACTGCTGAATAGCTCCATTGCGAAGTTAAATGTGTCGCTCGGTTCGATATCCTCGACTGCCACGATAGCTACCTGTGCAATGCCTCTGTGACGCAACGAGTAGCATAGCGAGTCGAGCGTAGCCACAGCATCGGCCGAGAGTATGCCATCGGGGTTTGAGACAAAGCGGCTCCTGTCTTGAAGCTGCACATTCTCGATATCCTCGACACGATAGCTTTTGGCCTCGGCAGTGGTGACAAGGCTAAGCGTTAGGCATAGTATGGCGATGATGATTCTCATTCTTTTATATATAACTCAAGCGAGCCGTAATTATTGCATTCCGACTCGCTCGATACTACTCTTTTTCGCTTTTTGTTAACGCTTCTCGTCGATAACCTTGCACAAACGCTCGAATACCTCGTCCATAGTGCCGAGGCCGTTGATCTCAGAGTACTTCTGCTGCTTTGTGTAGTGGTCAGCAACAATGGCTGTCTGCTGGCGGTATACCTCGATGCGGTTGCGAATGACATCCTCCGAAGCATCGTCCTTGCGGCCAGAGTCCTTGCCGCGGAGCAAGATACGCTTCACGAGCTCCTCCTCAGGAACATCCATAAAGATCATAACGTCAACCTTTGAACCAATCTCCTCGAGCATTGTGTCGAAGATCTCTGCCTGAGCTGTTGTGCGTGGGAAGCCATCGAAGATGCAGCCCTTGTCTGCGTGAGTACGCATATAGTCGCGAACCATCTCTACAACGATTGAGTCTGGAGCCAACTCGCCACGCGAGATGTAACCCTCCATACTGCGTCCAAGCTCAGTGCCACGAGCAATCTCCGAACGAATCACCTCGCCTGTAGAGATGTGGTAGAGGTCATAGTGCTCGGCCAAACGCTGTGCCTGAGTGCCTTTTCCGCAGCCTGGAGCACCAAAAAGTATTATGTTAAGCATACGTATTGTTGGTTTGTTAATTGTTTAATACAAAAAAAATTTGAGGCAAAGTTATATTTTTTTTTGCAACTTTCCAATCTTAAAAGTAATTTTGCAAAAAATTTTAAAATAGACCTATGAATAAAACTAAAGGTACCGAGATTGCAACGCTCGGAGAGTTTGGTCTTATCGACCGTCTCACAAAGCGACTCGCTAAGCGTAACAACTCTACGCTCAAGGCTGCGGGTGACGATGCTGCAGTCATCGACCTCGGCGATGAGGTTTTGTTGCTCACGAGCGATATGATGACCGAAGGTGTCGATTTTGACCTTAGCTACTTCCCGCTCAAACACCTTGGCTATAAGGCTATTGTGCGTGGTGTGAACGATATCTTGGCTATGAATGGCCGTGCGGAGCAGGTGACAGTGTCGCTCGGTGTCTCGGCAAAGATATCGGTTGAGGCTCTTGATGACCTCTATGAGGGTATGGAGACGGCGTGTGCTGAGCTCGGTGTCGACATTGTGGGTGGCGATACTACCGCCTCGATGAATGGTCTCATTATCAACATCTCGGTTGTGGGACGTGCCAAGAAGGAGAGTGTTGTCTATCGCTCGGGAGCTCGCGAACACGACCTTATCTGCATCACCTCGAACCTCGGTGCTGCCTATATGGGTCTTCACCTATTGGAGCGTGAGAAGCGTGTGTTGAAGGATGTTGCGAATCCAGAGCCTAAGTTCGCGGGTCACGAGTATCTCTTGGAGCGTTACCTCAAGCCTCGAGCTCGCCAGAATGTGCTGAAGGCACTCGAGGAGCAGGGTATCCGCCCAACATCTATGATTGACTTGTCGGATGGCTTGGCTTCGGATTTGCGTCAGATATGCCTCGCGTCGCAGTGTGGTGCACGCGTATATCTTGAACGTATTCCTATTGCTCGTCAGACCTCGGAGCTTGCCGAGGAGATGCATATCGACCCTGTTATTGCAGCTCTTAATGGTGGTGAGGATCACGAGCTTATGTTCACTGTGCCACTCGATATGCAGGAGAAGATTATGGCTCTCGGCTTGGTCGACGTAATTGGCCATATTACTCGCGAGGAGGCAGGTGTTATTCTTGTTACTCCTGATGGTGAGGGTATCGCCCTTAAGGCTCAGGCATTTGATAGATAAATTAGTAATTAGTAATGCGTTGAGGGTTTGAGTGTTGCTGATGAAATTATAACTGCAAGGACGATACTGTTATCGTCCTTGTTTTTTTGAGTTTAGATGTGTATCTATGGGTTTCGATGGGTTAAAATGCTCAACACACGCACATCCGTCTTAACTCATCATAACCCATTTTTACCCATTTTGAGCTACTCTCTTCTCTCTGTTTTTCCTCTTTTCTTGCTCTTGTTGCCCTAGTTCTCTCAAACTTTCTTAACTTTTTCCCTCTACACGTTGTGTAGTTTCGATATTTTGGTTATCTTTGTACGATTGTATATCGTGCAAAATTTTAATAACTATAACATTATGACAGAGCAACAACCTAAAACTTCACTCCCTGAGAACGCCTATCGCGAGCTCAACCCTGGTGAGGAGTATCAGCCAATTATGTCGGCTAACTCTACACCCCAGGAGGTAACGCCCTACTCTGTGACAGTGGGTATCATTATGGCTATCATCTTCTCGGCTGCTGCTGCCTACCTCGGTCTTAAGGTGGGTCAGGTATTCGAGGCCGCAATCCCTATCGCGATTATCGCCGTAGGTCTCGGCCAGCTTCGTGGCAAGAAGAATATGCTTGGTCAGAACGTCATCATCCAGTCTATCGGTGCATCGTCGGGTGTCATCGTGGCGGGTGCTATCTTTACGCTCCCAGCACTCTACATCCTTGGTCTCGATGCACAGTTCTACCAGGTATTCCTCTCATCATTGCTTGGTGGTATTCTCGGTATCGTGCTTATGATTCCTTTCCGCAAGTACTTCGTAAAGGAGATGCACGGCAAGTATCCTTTCCCTGAGGCTACAGCAACCACTGAGGTGCTCGTATCGGGCGAGAAGGGTGGCTCACAGGCCAAGATTCTCGTTGCTGCGGGTCTTATTGGTGGTCTCTACGACTTTATCGTATCGACATTCGGTGCTTGGGTATCGTCAATCTCTACACAGATGTGGGGTTGGGGTAAGTTCCTCGCTGCAAAGGCTAAGCTTACGCTCGGTCTCAACACCTCGGCTGCAGTGCTTGGTTTGGGTTATATCATCGGTTTGAAGTATGCCCTTATTATCGCTGGTGGTTCGGCTCTTGTATGGTTTGTGGTGATCCCTATGGTTACCCCTATCCTCTCAATGTTCGACCCAGCAACCATCGGTGACACGCTCACAGGTATGGGTATCAACCCTGCTCAGCTTGACACTCCTGAGGGTATCTTCCGCGAGATTGGTCGACCTCTCGGTATTGGTGGTATCGCTATGGCAGGTCTCATCGGTATCATCCGTCAGGCAGGCATCATCAAGTCGGCATTGACCTTGGCGAAGAATGAGCTCGGTGGTAAGAAGGCGGCTACGGCAGAGCCTCGCACACAGCAGGACATCTCGATGAAGATCATTATGACTGTCATCATTGCAGCTCTCGTTGCTACGCTCTTCTTCTTCCAGTTTGGTGTGTTGAACAACTGGTTCCAGACTATCGTGGCACTGCTCATCGTCTTCGTCATCGCATTTCTCTTTACGACTGTTGCGGCTAACGCCATCGCTATCGTAGGCTCTAACCCTGTGTCGGGTATGACCCTTATGACCCTTATCCTCTCATCTTTGGTGCTTGTATCTATCGGTCTTGAGGGTACAAGTGGTATGGTTGCAGCCCTCGTGATTGGTGGTGTGGTATGTACAGCCTTGTCAATGGCTGGTGGCTTCATCACCGACCTCAAGATTGGCTACTGGCTCGGTACAACACCTAAGAAGCAGCAGACTTGGAAATTTGTTGGTACAGCAGTATCGGCAGCAACCGTTGCGGGTGTGATGATCGTTATGAACCAGACCTACGGCTTTACAGAGGAGGCTGCGGCAGCTCTTGGCCACAATGCTCCTCTTGTAGCTCCTCAGGCTAACGCTATGGCTGCAGTTATCCAGCCATTGATGACTGGTGGTGCAACACCTTGGTTGCTCTACGGTATCGGTGCAGTTATCGCCCTTATTCTCACCTTCATCAAGCTCCCAGCACTCCCATTTGCTCTCGGTATGTTCATCCCTATGGAGCTCAATGCACCTCTTGTAGTGGGTGGTTTGGTTGCTTGGGCAGTTAACCGTCACAAGGATGCTGAGCAGGCTAAGGCTAATAACAACCGCGGTACACTCATCGCATCGGGCTTTATCGCTGGTGGTGCGTTGATGGGCGTTGTAAGTGCTATCCTTGCATTTGTGGGTGTTAACTGGATGCTCACCGACTGGGCTGCATCTATGGGCGCTGTCTACGTTGGTATTGCAGCCTACGCAGCAATCATTGCCTACTTTATCTGGCACTCACGCAAAGCTAAGATTGGCGAGTAATTAAATAGTGTAAATAATTTAAAACAAACAATATACTAATCTACTATGGATCTTAAAGATAGATTTTTGAAATACGTTTCGTTCGACACGCAGTCGGATGAGTCAAGCACTTCGTTCCCATCGACCGACAAACAGCTCGTGTTGTTGCGTCACCTCAAGGAGGAGCTCGAGACTATTGGTCTCAAGGATGTTACTATGGATGAGTATGGCTATGTTATGGCCACATTGCCAGCTACTAAGGGTTGCGAGAATGTGCCTACCATTGGCTTCATCTCGCACGTCGACACAGCTCCAGATATGAGCGGTGCTAACGTAAAGCCACACATCGTTGAGAACTACAACGGTCGCGATCTTATGCTTGGCCACGACTGCTGGCTCAAGGTTGAGGAGTTCCCAGAGCTCTCATTCTTCAAAGGCCACACCCTTATTCACACCGACGGTACAACATTGCTCGGTGCTGATGATAAGGCTGGTGTTGCCGAGATTGTCACAGCTATGGAGTGGCTCGTGGCACATCCTGAGATGCCACACGGTAAGATTCGCGTGGGCTTCACTCCAGATGAGGAGATTGGTCGTGGCGTAGACTACTTCGATGTTAAGAAGTTCGCTGCCGACTTTGCATACACTATGGATGGCGGTATGGAGGGTGAGCTCGAGTACGAGAACTTCAACGCTGCAGGTGCTAAGATTGCTATCTCTGGCCGTAACGTGCACCCAGGTATGGCAAAGAATAAGATGATCAATGCCATAGACATCGCTTGCGAGCTCAACGGCTTGCTCCCAGCATCGGAGCGTCCTCAGTTCACTGAGCACTACGAGGGTTTCTTCCACTGCGTTGGTATCAAGGGTAGCGTTGAGGAGGCTGAGATCAACTACATCATCCGTGACCACGACT
>JAFYSI010000058.1 GCA_017559425.1 Alistipes sp. | reverse complement strand
TTGTGAAGAACTCAATCTTGCTCAACGCATCCACAAGGAACGTGTCGACATTATACGATGCCACAGGCATTGAGAATGGCAACTGGATGATCTTATCGAAGAATGAGCGGAACTCACGCTCGTTAGCCTCGGTGAGCTCGCCAAACTTAGGCTTGAGACCCTTGATCACCACGTCGTAGTCGATGGCAAGGATGAAGATACACTTCTCAAGGTCGAAGATGTTCTTGAGCAACTCCAAAATCTCGACAGCCACTGGTGGGTCGATACGGTCGAGGTCGTCGATGTAGAAGGTGAAGCCTGTCTTGTTAGAATCCTTAGACAACGCATCGGCAATGAGCTTTGCAATCTCCTCCTTGAGCTGCATAATGTCGGATGATGCTCCACTCGCGTTACCCTCAAAGAACTCACCCACAGTATCAGAGTCGAGACCCACGGCACCTGCTGCCATCTTGGTACCTACAACAGCCATCTTCTTGAAGAGACCTCCAATCTTACGCTTACTCTCCTCCCACCTCTGATCGCTTGGGTTGAGAGCACCAATCTGGTTGATGATACCCTCCAAAATCGAGATGATAGCCTGTGCAGGGGTCTTCATCAACGAATACTGCCAGGTGTTAATCCAGATAGGGTAGTATGGAGCTGAGTCCACATCGCAGAGGTTGTAGCGAAGCAGGTTCATCAGCGATGTCTTACCACTTCCCCACTCGCCCTGAAGAGCGATGGTGATAGGAGTATCTGTAAGTTTTACATACTCAATAAGAGCATCTTGATAGACCTGGATGCCAAACAAGTCATCCTGCGTATGTTTACGAGGAACGTCGATAATACTCGATTTCATAAGTAGTTTATATAGCTTAGCAATACAGCTGTCCACTATAGACAGCTGTACGTATTAATGTATTAAATATATGGGCAGATTATTTCCACTTATCTTTTGGACAGCCTCTCTTCTCACACTCAGCGTTAAATGCCGAAAGAGTCTTCTCATCAGTTGCACCACTAGTGTAAATGCCCTTGCCGTCAGGAGTGTAGTAGCATACCTGGCAATATAGGCCAAATACTGTATCAAACTCCTTCTCCAACGACTTAATTTTCTTGTTACCTGAGATTGAGATATCTCCACCAGAGTCTGCACGACGCACAGATGCCAGAGTCTTGCTACGATCAATTGGTGTTATGCTCTCACCCTTTGCCACCTGCTGACGAGCATAGCTGTAGAAGATACATAGCTGAAGATATGGGAATTTCTTGTTAAATTCTTTGCACAAAGTCTCAATCTTCTTGTTACCAGTTACAGAGATTTCTGTAGCTTTCTTCTCTGCTGGCTTAGCAGTAGTAGTCTTCTTTGCTGCAGGCTTCGCTGTCGTTGTCTTCTTTGTAGTTGTAGTTTTCTTAGTTGTAGTAGCCATAATTCTAATAATTTAAGTTTGTGCTTCTGGTTGACCCGCAAGTTAGCGTCGCTTGATAAGCCACCAAACGAGTTTGAAAGGTAGGGCTATGATCGTGAATATAACTCTAAAAAAGCCCTCCCAGAATTTAGCATCTGCCGCCATATTCTCTTCACGCTTCTTTGCCTCACGACCCTCCTTATAGCGAAGATCGTACGATCCGTCACTTTTACGCACTGCCATAGTCTATTTATTTACAACGTTTTAACGAATTTTTAGCACTCTCAATATTACGCTTGTAGCTCTCGATCTGACGGTCGTGACGTGCCGCAGCGTCGATCTTACTCTTGCGATAGCTTGCCTTCGATGACGCAGACGTAGTACCCTTGATAAGACTTGCATAACGCTCGTTGTCACGCTTCTTGGCCTCCTTCTCGCGAGCTATATATGAACGCAAATCGATGATTCGCTTCTTGTAATACTCCTTGCTCATAGTTCTCTATAGTTTTTGATTTATACTATTTTTTAGATTATTAGCGGTTTATCTGCCACGCTACACCAAAGCTCACTGCCCACGCATTCTTAGCGTGCAGAAGGTCGAGGTTGGCGGCAATGTCGAGCTGCACACGGCGAGCAACCATATAGTTGAAGCCGAAGTCCACAGCGTAGGTGTTGCCCCATCTGTTGAAATAGTTGTAGCTCTCTGCAAAACATCCAAGATTATCGCTAAGGCTGAAGCCAAGGCATACGGCAGCAAAGGTTGTTGGCACGGCAACAGAGCCATCCCACTCGGCACCTACGTTATAGCCAATGCTCAACCAGTCGTTCACAGGGTTCTCAAACAATAGGTAGAGCGATGGTGCGAGGTGGTCTGTGCTAAAGCCTTGGCTTGCTGTGGATGGTATCGCCAAGTCGGCAAGTACCGAGACAGCAGGGATAGCTCCCTTACCCTCGTAACACTCTATCTTTGTGCCGATTGAGAGACCCGAGAATGCGGCCTTTGACCTATTTGTCTCCTCGCTTCTGTAGATAAATGCGTCGCCACCCAGGCGAAGCTCCATACTCTCAAAAAGACCGTAGCGTAGGAGCGTGTTGCTAAATGTGAACTGGCCAGCACCGCCGTCGCCATCATACTGAATGCCCTGCTCGAGCTGTACTACATTGCGGCCAACGACGGCAGGACCTGTCGAGGCACCTGGTCTGTCGGCTGTGAACTCTGCCAGCTCCTGGGCTGATACAGCAAATGTTGCAAGGAGCAATAGTGCTAAAACGATGAATCTTTTCATTAGAGTGGTATATTTGTGATATATGAGGCTGTCAGGCCCCACCTATCTTAGTTTTTTTTATTAGGTGCTACACCCTTTGGCAGCACCACAAATTGTCGTTATTTGAGAGCTTAGAGTCTGATTAGCTATCTTCCCCGTCGCTATCGACACTTAAGTGACCAGTGCCCCCTTTGTGATAGCTCTCTAAGTCATAAGCAACTGTCGCCTACTCTTTAAGCGTTTTTTTAATCACCGTTTTCAACAGCGAACCAGCAATTTTGCCTACTGTACTACCTGCACCTGGGATGAGAGCCTCTGCTGCCATCTCAAGAAGTCCTGAGTCCACGATATTGCCTTTACTATTCTGCTTTTTCGTGCGTAGGAGGTAGTCCGTTGCGGTCATTGCCTCCAACTCAGCCAAGCGGTCCTCAGCAATTGATAGTTCCTCCTTGAGCATCTCTATCTCATCCTTGTTGCTCTTAAAGACACCAGCGAGACCCTTAGGTTTTAGCTCTTCGATCTTGGTATTTATATTGCTTATTTGCGTTTTAACCTTATTGATCTCTGCCTGCAATGAAAGCTCTGCAGAGGAGAGCTGCTCAGGGGTGAACTGACTTGCGTTATCCGCCATAGTTATAAACTTATAATTATCGATTGATTAATCGTAATGTGATATATGGGGCGATCAAGCCCCATATATCCAAAAATCTTTAGTAAGATTTACTCACGACCTGCAGCAGCCAAAGTGATATCGTTGCTTGAGAGAGCTGTATCAGCAGGATTAGCTACCTGAACACCGATACCATAGAGCTCAGCGATCTTCTTCTCGAAGTTACCAACCTTGAGGTTGCCACCTACAACGAGCTCGCCGCCCTTCTTACCCTCGCCACGGATAGAAGCGAGTGTAGCGTCGTCGTCAGCGAAACCGCCCTTGCAGCTCTCGCTCTTGTAAACACGCAATGTAGCACCAAAGCACTCCTTAAAATTAGCCTTAAGGCTCTTGACCTTCATACGGCCATCCAACTTAAAATCTGCCATAGTTTTAGTTTTTTAATGGTTTAAAAAATGTGTTAATAAATGTATGTTTAGAACATATTGTAGTTAAATAATCTCTTAAAGTTGTCGTCCGAGTTATTAGATCATACTCTCCATATCGGCCTTTGTAGCTTTTTTCTTCACCTTACCCGCAGACTTCAATGTCAAGCCATCGAGTGCCGCCACCCACTCATCGCAAGTGTAGACCTTGACCTTCAAGCCGAACTCACTCTGCATACGCTCTATAAAAGAGCCTACAGTAAGACTTGCTCGACACACAAAATCGCCCTCGTTGGTCAAACCCAACTCACCAAGAGTTGCACTCTCCTCAGCCTGACTACGACCTGAATAGAGGCGTAATTTTGCACCAAAACGAGCATTAAATGCTGCCTTCAAATCGGCTACTACGGTACCCCTCTGCAACACTAAACCATTACCATTCGTTGCTGGTGTTACCACTTTTGGTTCGGGCTTTGGCCTGCTTTTGGAATTGGCTTTTGGTTCTACCTTCGGTTCCGGCTTCGGTTCTGGCTTTGGTTTTGCTACAGCCTTTGCCTTTTTGCCCACATACTTTACACTTGCTGTTGGAGTAAATGCATTAGGTGCTACCATCACCTCGCCAGGTTCATTGTAAATAATAATCTCTGCGTTTTGAAAAACATCAAAAGCATATGAATCTATTTCTTCTACGATTGAAGGAATCTCTATCTTTATGGAATTAGGGTTACGTTGGTCTGCGCCCATCTCTGGTCTGAGAATCCGCCCCCAACCAAACAGGGAGCCTCTAAGCCTTTTTACATTAGATGACAATCTCAATGACTCTAAACCACATGCAAAAGCAAATGCATTAGGTTCAATCTTGGTAACGCTATCAGGAATAATAAGACTTTTCAGCGAAGTGCAACCATAGAATGCCGCATTTCCAATCTCGGTAACGCTATCAGGGATAGTAAGACTTTTCAGCGAAGTGCAACCACGGAATGCCTCATATCCAATCTTGGTAACGCTATCAGGGATAGTAAGACTTTTCAGCGAGCAGCAATTCTTAAAAGCAGAAATACCTATCTCGGTAACTGTACTTGGGATTAGAATTGATGTAATATCGAGTTTTGGATAAAGAATAAGATAAGACGTCTCACCGTCGTAAAAATAGTTCTCTCTACAAAATAATGAGGCATATTGGGGGTACGATTCCTCGTACCAATCTGCTTTTTTTCGTTTATCTGCGGCATTTCGATTCTTCATGAATTTAACCTTTTGAGGTATAATCTTTGTTACTGTGTATCGTTTGTCATTATACATAGCATATTTCGGAAGAATCACATCGCCACTTTTTTCACCTGAACGACGCAAGATAACCTCCTCGGTACCCTCTATAATCTCGAAGTAATTACCATTGTGATAAAATGTAGTTGCCATAATACTTTATTTTTATGTCCGTAAAATTTTGCAAGCACAAAGAATAGTTTCAAAGTCTTATTCTTTTTCAGAAAGTTGAGTTTGTCTATATCGACTCTCTCAATATTAAAATACTCTGTTATGGTCTTCTTCTTACCATTTTTGGTTTTTGTTGTAGTAGTTTGTGCAGGATATAAGTGCATAACTTTCTCATACTCTTCACGAGTAAGCACCAGCGACAAATTACCACGACGAATTTTGCCTACAAACCACAAAAAGCGGTCAAGTAAGTCGTAATTTGCACCCTTACATCCAAGTTTTGCTATCAACGAATTTATAGCATTTACAAAGGATATCATTGTTTCAGCACCCTGTACCTTACCTCCTTTGCCGATTGTAAGTTTTTTCTTCTCCAACTCATTCCAACCACAGAAGTGACATACCAACGGATACATCTCGCAGGCAATAGAGTCGTATATAGGGAACTTAAAACCGGTCAAGAAGTAGGCATATTTGCTAATTAGCGAGATAGCCACTCCTTTGTCCGCACCATCTTTACCAATGCCGTAGCACTCTGAAAAGAGGTTCTTGGTAACCTTTTTTTTGTCCTCAATTTCGATGTAATCAAAAAGTTTGAGGTTCTTTTCTGGATTTTTGGCAAAAGCGAGAAAATCTCTTTCAAGTTTATCCTTCTTGCCATCTGCTAATATTACCAATGCCTCTGCTAATTCATCGAGTGCATAGTAACGACGGCTCATTTGGGTAGAATACATACTGTCGATTAGAGTTAAACGCACCAGAAGGTCGGCTTTATCACAGCCATTAGTGCCGTTAAACACCCTTACAATAGCATCTTTGTCCGCCGAGAAGCCCGAATCACTTTGATTGACATCTTTTGCGTCAAGCAAAGCAAACACCTCTTGCACTTGTTTGTAATGCTTTGCTATGTCTGCTGGTGTAATCTCTCTCAACTTAGTAATACCCCTAATTAAGTTTTTGTACCTCGGGGTGCGGTCAAACACCCCGAGACAAAAGCATTTTAGTATTCGTGGTCGGTCCCCTTAGAACTCGATTGTGAGCTCGGGCTCCTCCTTGACCATATCGGCAAGAAGCAATACAGCCATCTCGTCGTCCATACCGAGTGTCGAAGCAATTGAGAGCAAGTTGCTAACCTCCTCTGCACCGAGTACGCCGTCAACGAGTACAATCTGCAAAGCAGCCATATAGATGAGCTCAGCCTCGTCGTCCTCAACCTCTACTGAGTGAGCACGAAGATACTCGTCTACCTCCTCCTCAGACTTATCTCGAATCTCGTCAAGTGCAGCGTCAACCTCCTTGACAAAGAGCTCGTAGTCGAGTTCAAAGGCGTCAGCAATCTCCTCGAGGGCGATCTTCTCAGCCTCGTCGTACTCGCCATCAGCCCAAATTGCTGTAGCAGCATAAGCTGCAAGGTGCTTGATATCTGTCTTCATAATTAGCTAAATAATCTTTTAATACGATTCTTCAAACTGTTCTTGGCCTGGCGAGCCTTTGCCATACGAGCAGCAACGGCCTTGCCCTCCTTAGTTCGCTTGTCAACAGTACCATCCTTGGTCTTCTTGACAGTAGTCTTCTTAACAGCCATTATCTTAGTTTTTTTATACCTATATTAATGTTAGTACTCGCCACGTGCAGCCTGACCAATGGTGATTCCGTTAGGCACGAGCTTCTTGCCACTCTCATCCTTGATCTGCACGGTAACGCCAAAGTTTGTGTCAAAGAGCTTCTCAGCGTCGCCCACCTTCATACTTGCCTTGATCTTGAGGCCGTCAGCAGAGGTCTTCACATCCTTTGAAGTCTTCTTGTTCAATGCAGCGAGGGTGAGATCACCATCGGCAATCTGTGCACCCTTGTAGAATACGAGCGAAACACCAAATGCACTCTTGAAGTCAGCAGAGATGGTCTTGAGCTTCTTGTTAGGAGCAACAGTAAACTCTGCATTCTTGAACTTATCCATTATGTTATTTAGAATACCCATAACTCTCTTTTCTGCTTAAATATGGTTAGTTCATTACTCAAGAACGATAAACTCTGTGCGGCGGTTAACCTCAGGATTGTTCTCGTCCAATGGCTCGCTTGAACCCTTACCCTCAGCCTCCAAGCGACTCTCGTCAATACCGCGACTTACGAGGAAGTCAACAGCAGCCTTAGCACGAGCCTCAGAGAGCTTCTGGTTGTGTACTGGGTCACCCTCAGCAGATGTGTGACCTACGATGCGGAGCTTAACCTCTGGGTGCTTCTGCATCTCCTTAGCAAGGTCGTGCAACACGAACTTAGCCTCCTCAGACAAGTCAGCCTTGCCCTGAACGAACTGAGCAGCGTTGAAGTTCTTCTCGATCTCCTCGATGCGGTTGACATATACAACCTTCTCGACCTCTACGACCTTCTCAACCTCAACTACCTTCTCGACCTCTACAACCTCAGGCTTACGCAATGCGAATGCAGCGACAAGACCAAGAAGGAGCAAAATAAGGATAAGCCACAACCACCACTTAGACTTCTTTGCAGCTGGCACTGGAGGTACATAGCCATTGAGGTACTCAAGACGGAAACCACCCTTCTTTGCACCACCCTCAGCCTTCTCGAAGTCAGCTATGAGGATACCATACTGCTTTGCGTGGTTTGCGATTTTCTCAAAATCAGGCTTTGTCCACATCATAGCGAACTGCACCTTTGTGCCATCGCCCATAGTAAGCAACTCATCGGGCTGCGAGAAGTAACTTCCAAACTTGCTGTCTTCAGCATTACCCTTATATTCAGCAAAGATTTCGCGTGCTGGATTCAAGCTATTAGGGAATGCCTGACGCAAATCATCCAACTTGGCGTGGGGATACATCACCATATAAGCGTGAGCAATACCGAGTGCCGTACGATTCTGAGCCTTACCATAAACTCTCACGCGTGCACTTGCGAGCTCTGCTGCTGTAGCCTGAACATTAGGAGCTGCATCAGGATTAGCTCTTCTTGCAAGGTCCTCGCTTGTCATCTGAGCCTTACCGCTCGCATCTGAGCTTGTAGCAGCGGCACCCATAAGTGTTGCTGCGTCGTCAGCGAAGGCTGTGTCATCAGCATTAGCTACCTGAACGCCAATGCCATAAAGCTCAGCAACTCTTCTCTCGAAGCCTGCAACCTTCATATTGCCCTTTACTGAGAGCTCGCCACCAGCAAAACCCTCTGCACGGATTGAGGCAAGAGTAGCCTCATCATCAGCAAGCTCCTTGCAGTCTACAGTGGTGTAGACACGAAGAGTCGCACCGAAGTTTGCTTTAAATGTCTCTTTTAAGGTCTTAACTTTCGTACGACCGTCAAGTGTAAAATCTGCCATAGTATCTTTATTTATTTGTTAAATTGTCTGCTAATTTCTAAATATGCTATGCGTACATATGCACGACTCCGTGTTTGCAACAATTGAGTATGTATACAAACAACAAACCCCACTACTGTCGAGTAGCGGGTGTCGAGAAAATGTATGTAACTTTGCTAATTGTGCTAACTTCTTGATAATGAGGTATAAATATCCCCCCCCTGCTGAAGGCGTAGGGTGTTGACAGTCTGATATGTTCTGTTTGGGGACATTTTAGCTCATTTCCTATTTATGTATGCACTCTGCAAATATATGAAAAAGTTAGCTTACTTGCAAGTAGCTTTTGTAAATATTTATTCCCTTTTGGAAATAAACTGCGAGATATTGATAACAAAATACGCTGGATGACGTGTTGTATATTTTGCTCTTCGGGATGCAATGTCTCAAAAATTTTGTAACTTTGTAAGATGAGCGATAAGAGAATAACTATTCGAGCAGCTGAGGCTGCCGATGCCGATGTGATTGCCAATGTTGTGGCGATGGCCATTGGCGATGAGGGTGTAGTAAGTTACTGCGGCGAGGATTATTTAGCGGTGCTTCGAGCGGTTGCTGAGGCTCGTGACACACAATACAGCTGGCAGCAGAGTCTTGTTGCTGAGGTAGATGGCCAAACAGTGGGTGCTGTCGTCGGCTACGATGGTGCTGATTTTAAGCGACTTCGCGAGGAAACGTCCACGATTCTTGAAAGGTTGATAGGTCGTCCGAGGTCGATTGTCGATGAGACTGAGGCAGGTGAGTACTACCTCGACTCGGTGGGTGTGCTGCCCGCATTTCGTGGTCAGGGGGTAGGTCGTGCTCTTGTTGAGGCCTTTGCACATAGGGCCTTCGACCAAGGATACGAGCGTGTGGGCCTTATTGTCGACTTCGAGAATCCCGAGGCAGAGAGGCTCTACTCCTCGATTGGCTTTAGGCGTGTCGGTCGAAGACTATTCTATGGTCATAATATGTGGCATCTACAACTTGAAAATTCTAATACTAAGCGAGATACGGTGGGACAGGTGAACATAACTATTTTGGGTGTTGACAATCGACAACAACCCCTTATTGGGGAGCTCACCCGTCTATGGGAGGCGTCGGTGAGGTCGTCACACGACTTCTTGAGCGAAGATGATATCTCGGAAATTCGTCGCTATGTCCCCGGGGCTCTTATGTGCGTGCCGCATCTGATGGTTGCATACAATGGTGCGATGCAACCAGTGGCTTTTATGGGTGTTGACGAGCATCGTATCGAGATGCTCTTTGTTGACCCTCAGAGCCAGGGTAGGGGTGCTGGTCGTAAGTTGGTAGAGTTTGGTATTGCGAGGTATGGCATAGAGAGTGTGACTGTCAACGAACAGAATCCTCGTGCCATTGGCTTCTACGAACATCTCGGTTTCAAGACCTTCAAACGAACCGACGAGGATGAGCAGGGACGCCCATTTCCGCTGCTCTATATGAAATTGTAAACTCCTAAAATTGCGAATATTATGCGTCGTATTTTTGTTACTGGTGGAGCTCACGGCATAGGGCGAGCTATCGTCGAGGCTTTTGCTGCTGCGGGTGATCGTGTCGCCTTCTGCGATATAGATGTTGTGCGTGGCGAGGAGCTTGCCAAGCGAAGTTCGGCACGATTTCTTGCTGTCGACGTCTTGAATATTGAGGCCTTAGAGGGTGCTATGCTCGAACTCTTTGAGGAGTGGGGCGATATAGATGTCGTTGTTAATAATGTGGGTATCAGTGAATTCGAGTCTATAACAGCGACCTCTGTCGAGCACTTTGAGAGGGTCATCAATATAAATCTTCGCACCGTGTTCATTACCTCGCGACTTATGGCTATGCACCGCGAGAAGATGGATGGCAAAAACGACTATGGACGTATTATAAACATCTCGTCGACTCGCTATCTGCAGAGCGAGCCAGGCTCTGAGGCCTATGCGGCATCAAAGGGTGGTGTATGGTCGCTTACGCACGCCTTGGCGGTGTCGCTAAGTCCCTATCACATCACCGTAAACTGTATAGCTCCAGGGTGGATATCTGTTCGCGAGGATGAGCATCTGCGTGACGAGGACCACGCGTTTCACCTATCGGGTAGGGTGGGGTGTGCAGAAGATATTGCCCGCATATGCCTATTCCTATGCGACTCTAAAAGCGACTTTATCAATGGCGAGTGTATCACGGTCGATGGCGGCGTGACGAAGCGAATGATCTATCCCGAATAGAGAGTGTTGTCGAGAAAGATTGTAGGGATGTGCGACTCGATTGTCGTACATCCCTACTCTTATATATATCTTATACTCTCGAGAGAAACTTTTACCTTTTGGCAGTCTCTTTCCTCCTTTTATTGTGCACAGCTCTCCCAGCGTTGTCCACACCCAGCTTTCTGGTATTTCAAATGGCACATTCTCATAATGTGACTTATCAGTAGCTGCAGGGGAATAGATTATTAGCTGTAGCGTGCTCGCATCATTTAAAAACTCCACTTCACTTTCTGGCACAATTTTGGGTTTAGCGGGATAAATAATTCAATAATAATCCGATATGAAGCAGAACGATAAAAAACATTTGACGGCGGAGAATGGTCGCCCCATTGCCGATAACCAGAACACACAGACCGCTGGCATTCGCGGACCTGTGACGATGCAAGATCCGTGGCTCGTGGAGAAGTTAGCCCATTTTGACCGCGAGGTGATTCCCGAGCGCCGTATGCACGCCAAGGGCTCGGGTGCGTATGGTACATTCACCGTTACGCACGACATCTCGGCATACACTCGTGCCTCGATATTCTCAGAGGTGGGCAAGAAAACAGAGTGCT
>JAFYSI010000057.1 GCA_017559425.1 Alistipes sp. | reverse complement strand
GGCTGCTATGCTCGGCTACTTCGCTGAGCACGTTGAGAATATGGTCGTATCATCTGCCGACCTCTCTAACTCAGATAAGACCGATGGCTTCTTGAAGAAGACTAAGGCATTCACTAAGGGCGACTTCAGCGGTAACTTCTTCCAGGCAGGTGTTGCTGAGCTTACTATGGCTTGCGTGATGAACGGTATGGCACTCCACGGTGGTATCATCCCAGCTTGCGGTACCTTCTTCGTATTCTCTGACTATATGAAGCCAGCAGTGCGTCTCTCAGCTCTTATGGAGAAGCACGTTGTATATATCTGGACACACGACTCATTCCGCGTAGGTGAGGATGGTCCTACCCACGAGCCTGTTGAGCACGAGGCACAGATCCGCCTTATGGAGCACCTCCACAACCACTCTGGCCAGCGTTCAATGCTCGTTCTTCGTCCAGCAGATGCTGAGGAGACTGTAGCAGCTTGGAAGATGGCTTTGGAGGAGAAGCGCCCAGTAGCTTTGATTCTCTCTCGTCAGAATATCAAGTCATTGCCAGCTCTCAATGGCCAGTCACGTCGCGACGAGGCTATGAAGGCAGAGAAGGGTGGTTACGTTGTTCTCGACTCAGCAGATGCAAAGGTTACTTTGATTGCTACAGGTTCTGAGGTTTCAACACTCGTTGAGGGTGCTGAGATCTTGGCTCAGGAGGGCATCGCAACACGCGTTGTATCAATCCCAAGCGAGGGCTTATTCCGCGATCAGGATGCTGAGTATCAGGCATCTGTACTCGGCAACTTGCCACGCTATGGTATGACATCAGGTTTGTCTGTAAACCTCAGAGGGTTGGTTGGTGAGAATGGCTTTATCCACGGTTTCGACCACTTCGGCTACTCAGCACCATTCAAGGTTCTCGACGAGAAGTTCGGCTACAACGGCAAGACCGTTGCCGAGGAGGTAAAGGCTATGCTCAAGTAAGCAGTAGTCCAACAGTTCAAGAGGGTGTCCAACCGAGGGGTTGCGACACCCTCTTCTTGTTTTGGGACAGCAGAAAATCGAGGCAAAAGCATATCAAAAAAATCTAAAAAAAAGAGACAATTGCATATTGTATTTTCCGCCGATAATTCATACTTTTGTAGGGTGAAATTGCACACATACGCCTACACGCGTAGTCCTCAAAATAGAACGTGCTGATAATCACATATTTACAAACTTAGACGATGACCTGTATTATCGTCTGAGATGCAGTTATAACTAACCAAGACAATGAGACGAATTATTCTCTCTGGTGGTGGCACCGGAGGACACATATACCCAGCAGTTGCTGTTGCCGAGGCTCTAAAGCGTAAATGGGGCGAGGAGGTAGAGATTTTGTTTGTTGGTGCCGAGGGCAAGATGGAGATGGAGAAGATCCCCGCCTTAGGCTACTCAATCAAGGGACTCCCCGTAGCGGGTATCCAGCGAAAGCTAAATGCAGCGAACATCATCAACAACCTCAAGGTCCCCTTCAAGATCCTCGCGAGCATCCGTCGTGCCAAACGTTTGGTACGCGAGTTCAAGGCCGACATCGTTGTTGGCTTTGGCGGCTACGCCTCAGCACCTATCCTATGGGCAGCACAGCGTCTGGGCATCCCTACAATCATCCAGGAGCAAAACTCATACGCAGGCGTCACCAACAAGCTACTCTCGAAGCGTGCTAAGCGTATCTGTGTGGCCTACGACAAGATGGAGAGATTCTTCCCGGCTGACCGCATTGTGATGACGGGTAATCCACTCCGTGGCCGCTTCAGTGCCGAGGGCAGCAACCGCGATGAGGCACTCGCCTACTACGGCCTCGACAACTCTCTTCCTGTAGTATTGGTCGTAGGAGGCTCACTCGGCACACGCACACTCAACGAGATGATGAAGGCGTGGATACTTACGCTCGATGGCCAGGCCCCAGTGCAGGTTATCTGGCAGACGGGCAAGTACTACGAGCGTGAGATGCAGCAGTTCCTCGCGGAGCACCCCACAAAGAATATCTGGCAGGGTGCCTTCATCGACCGTATGGACTACGCCTATGCTGCTGCCGACGTGGTAATCTCGCGTAGCGGTGCTTGCACCGTCTCGGAGTTGTGCCTTGTGGCAAAGCCAACAATATTTGTCCCCTCGCCAAACGTCTCGGAGGATCACCAGACAAAGAACGCTATGGCCCTCGTCGAGAAGGGTGCAGCTGAGATTGTCCACGACAACGAGGCTAAGAGTCTCGGTATGCAGTTGGCTATGGAGATTGTCCGCGATGAGCATCGTCTCGAGTCTCTCAGCGAGAATATAGCCAAGCTTGCCATCAGTGATGCTGCAGAGAGAGTTGTCAACGAGATAGAAAAGGAGCTTGAGAAGTCTCTATAAGAGTATGAAGAGTTTGAAGAACATATATTTCCTCGGCATTGGAGGCATTGGTATGAGTGCCATTGCTCGATACTTTATACACGAGGGCTACGCCGTTGCGGGCTACGACCGCACAGCAACACCACTCACACGCGAGCTTGAGCGTGAGGGTGCTTTGGTACACTACGAGGATGACCCAGAGCTAATCCCCGAGACGATGCGTTCGGCCGAGGATACCCTTGTCGTTCTCACCCCAGCTATTCCTCACGACCACCGTGAGTGGGCGTGGCTCAAGGAGCAAGGATTTACCATCGAGAAACGCTCGGCGATGCTCGGCGTACTCTCCGAGGGTAAGCTCAGTATGGCTGTTGCGGGTACTCACGGCAAGACCACTACATCGACACTCGCTGCGTGGCTCAACCACGCCGCAGCCCACGAGGGAAGTGCATTCCTGGGAGGCATCTCTCGTAACTTTAGCTCAAACCTTGTTTTGGGCGAAGGTCGTCGCTTGGTTGTCGAGGCTGATGAGTATGACCGCTCGTTCTTGCGTCTGCACCCCGATGTGGCAGTCATCACCGCTGTTGATGCCGACCACCTCGACATCTATGGCACTGTGGAGGCTGTTGTTGAGGCCTTCGAGCAGTTTGCCTTGCAGATTAAGCCTGGCGGAGCACTTATCCTCAAGCAGGGTGTTGATCTCAAGTTCGACAGTTCAGAGCGTATGCTCTACCGCTACTCTTGCGACAAGGGTGGCGACTTCCACGCTGAGAATATCCGCCTAATAGATGGTGGTCACTACCTCTACGACATCGTCCTCCCCGACGGCCGTATTGAGGATTGTGAGCTCGGCATCTTAGGCAAGGTACATATCGAGAATGCTGTGGCTGCCGTAGCTATGCTCTGGTGTGCAGCAAAGATTGAGAATAAGAGCTTTGACCGAGAGGCAGTACGCCAAGCACTCAAGGCCTTCGAGGGTGTTAAGCGTCGTATGGAGGTATGGGTAAACACTCCTAAACAGGTCTATATCGACGACTATGCCCACCACCCAGAGGAGTTGCGAGCAACTATCGAGTCGTTGCGTGGCATCTTCCCCGAACGTAGAATCTTGGCCATCTTCCAGCCACACCTCTACACCCGCACACAGGATTTGGCAACGGAGTTTGCCGAGACCCTCTCGTTGGCTGACGAGGTGATCCTTGTCCCTATCTACCCCGCTCGTGAGCTCCCTATCGAGGGTGTATGTTCCGAGATGATTGGTCGTATGCTCAAGGTGGAGTGGAGCCTTGCGGAGCGTGAGGAGCTCTACGACATCCTCGCCGAGAGAGATACCGACGTTGTGGTGACGTTCGGTGCAGGAAATATTGACGTTACGTGCCAGGGCATTGCCGAGGTACTTAGCAAAAAGAGTCTATAGGCGTCACAAAGATGTTGAAGAAGATAGCTATAGTTGTTGGTTATGTGCTGCTCGTGGCGGCCATCATCACGGTGATGGTCTTTGCCCACCTCGGTGCAGAGAGGCATCGTAACACCCAGCCAATTACGCTCTTCAGCATTAGCATTGACGGTGCCGAGGGTCACAACCTCATCGACGAGGCCTCGATGCATAGGTGGTTTAAGCTCCACGATATCCATCCCGAGGGTCGTACCATTGGTGAGGTCGACCTTGCCACCCTCGAGAGTGTGGCCTTGGAGCATAGTGCGGTCTTGGATGCCAACGCCTTTATCACCTACGATGGTTGCATCGAGATGAGCATCATACAGCGTGAGCCTATTATGCGTCTCAAGCTCGATGGCTATGACCACTATGTTGCTCGCGACGGACACGTCTTCCGCTCGACGAATGGCTACGCGGCATACGTCCCTGTGATTACGGGAGGCTACAAACCCCTCTTCGACGAGGAGTTCGTGGGTGATGTCGCTACCTTTCTACTCGACTCTATTGGCTCACTAAACCGCCAAATTGCCGAACTTGAGCAACACAAATACTCGATTTACCGCAAAAGCAAGCGTGCCAAGGAGCGTCTCAAGTGCGTTCGCGACAGTGTGGTACAAAAGTCGTGGTTTATGTCTGGCGAGCGTTACGATGCTCTCAAGGAGAACCTCAAGCTCTTCAAGGAGGCCTATGAACAACGCCACAACGAAGAGGAGCGTGAGCGTGAAAAGAGCCTCGTAAAGATAGAGAAGAGGGAGGAGAGCATCTACAACAGCATCAACAAGATGCGTAAACGTGCTGCCGACTTTGAGCGTCTCGAGAAGTTTGTCGTCTACGTTCTTAGCAACGACTTTTGGCGTGCTGAGATTACGCAGGTGGTAGCCTCTGAGAGTGGCTCGAGCGATATGCTTCTCAAACTTATACCTCGCTCGGGCGACTTTGTCATCGACTTTGGCGAGGTGACAGAGGTAGAGAGCAAATTCAAGGCTCTCGAACGCTTTTACCAGAGCGTTTTGCGTAGTGTAGGCTGGGACACCTACAACATTATAAGCGTTCGCTACGACGGACAGGTGGTGTGTCGTGAAGCACCCCGCAAGAGTAGCAATGAGGAGGCTGAGAGCAAAAACTAACAGCCGTTAAGTTGTCAAAAAAAAATAAAAAAACGATATAGTATGAAAGGTAAGCAGATTGTAGCAATTGACGTTGGTTCGTCAAACGTGGTTATTGCCGTCGGCAATGTTGAGGAGGATGGTTTGGTAACCATCAGAGGCATCGTCTCGGAGCCTGTGGAGGGTATGAATGCCGGCCACGTGGAGAATATTGAGATGGTGAGCAAGGCTGTTGTTGCTGCTAAGGAGCGTATCGAGAGAGAGCTCGGTGTTAAGATTTCGGAGGCCTATGCAGGTCTCTCGGGCGACTACATCCGTTGTGCTCAGGTCACCGATATGGTCTACGTTCAGGACGATCTCCACACAGGCAGCAACCAGATTACGCAGCGTGATGTAGATGAGCTCGACCGTCGTATGAAGAGCGTTAAGCTCCCTGATAATCAGGAGACAATCATCGCTATGCAGCCTCTCAACTATAGGATCGACGAGCACGAGGTAGAGGTGCCAGTAGGTTCATACGGACGTGTGCTCAAGGCTACCTATAACTTTATCCTCTGCGACAAGGGTATGAGCGAGCGTCTGCGTCAGTGTCTCCAGCGTAACGGCATAACAGTCAAGGAGATGGTACCTAATGCTATGATTCTGCACAAGACCATTGCCTCAACCGACGATATGCAGGATGGAGCTGTGATTGTTGACTTTGGTGGCGGCGTGACCGATGTAGCTGTACTGCTTGCTGGCAAGGTGCGTTATGTCGCCTCTATTCCTATTGGTGCGACATCTATCAACCAGGATATCCGCTCGATGAGCATCCCATCGAACTATATCGAAGATCTCAAGATTCAGTGCGGCTCGGCAGTTGCCGACTTGGCTATCGATGATATGATTGTCTTCCAGACAACTAAGCACCGTCCTGTGAAGAATATCTTGCGCAAGAACCTCGCTATCGTTATCGAGGCACGCCTCAAGGAGATTGCCGAGTGGATACGCAACGAGATTAAGGATGCTGGCTGCGGCTCTAAGTTTGCCCCAACACTCCTTCTCACGGGTGGTGGTTCGCAGATGCGAGACATAGAGAAGCTCTTTGCTCGCGAGCTCGAGATTGATGATGTTCGCATTATGCACCCTGAGTATGGCTTCACTGAGGAGTCTATGCTCGAGCACATCAGCTCGCCAGCAGATGCTACAGTAGCGTCGTTGCTTGTATACGGAGCGGAGCGTGGCTCTTGCACCGTTGGCGTACGTCCTGTGGAGCATAAGCCCTTGGAACAGAAAACACAGGCACGAGGTCTCTCTGCCTACTCGCAGCCAGGTGTTCAGCCTACGGCTCAGCCAATGCAGACTGCTGCTCCACAACAGCAGCCTCAGACACATACTCCAGTCCAGACACCACAGCCTGCACAGCCAACACAGAATGTAGCTACGCCAACGCCTACAGCTGATGACGTAAACAAGACACCACAGGGCATTGGTAGCAACACTCCAGGTGTCAAACCAGATGTAGATTTACCAGATCCTCCAAAGGGAATTGGATGGTGGATTCGCAAGAAGTTAGCAAAGGTTGGGGACTCGTTTGTTGGCGACACTCAGGAGACAGAGTTTTAACACAACAGGCTTTATACCAATAATTTAAACGCTTAATTAGAGAGATAACAATGGATACAAATAATACATCTACAAAGCCTGTAAACGCGGCAAGCGACTTCGATAGTCAGCTTGCTGTGGGCAACGCCACATCGAACTTTTCGCTCGACTCAGAGTCGATAATTATGGTTATCGGCGTGGGTGGTGCTGGTGGCAATGCTGTCAACCATATGCAACAGATGGGCATCCACGGCGTTAACTTCGTGGTCTGCAACACCGATCGTGCAGCCCTCGACAACTGCTTGGTGCAAAACAAGTTAGTGCTCGGCCCTGGTCACGGTGCAGGTAACAAACCAGAGGTTGGTCGTAAGTTTGCCATCGAGTCTGAGGATCAGATTCGTTCGCTTCTCGAGACCTCGGGCGTAAAGATGCTCTTCATCGCAGCAGGTATGGGTGGTGGTACTGGTACAGGTGCTTCGCCCGTTATTGCAAATATCGCCCACGACCTCGGCATCCTCACTGTGGCAGTTGTCACAATGCCATTCCGTATGGAGGGTCCTAAGCGTTATCAGTACGCCGTTGATGGTATCGAGGAGCTCCACAAGTGGGTAGACTCGCTGCTGATCATCGACAACGAGCGTCTGCGTAAGCTCTACGGCAAGCTTCCAATCAAGGATGCCTTTGGCAAGGCAGACGACGTGCTCGGTATGGCAACAAAGGGTATCGCAGAGCTTATCACCGTGGAGTACGCCTTGGTGCGTGTCGACTTTGCCGATGTTGAGACTGTGATGCGTGGTAGTGGACGTGCCCATATGTCGGTCGTTAGTGCCTCGGGCGACAGCCGTGCTCTGCAGGTTGCCGAGGGTGCTTTGTCATCATCACTGCTCGACGACAACCACATCTCTGGTGCTAAGGAGATCCTTCTTAGCTTCTCAGTATCTGACATCAACAGACTTACACACGACGATATCACCGACGCGATGGAGTATATCCAGCGTAACGCAAGCTATATCGACGAGGATGGCAATACCCACTCGGCAAACATCATCTGGGGTGCCAGCGAGAAGAAGTGGTTGGCCGACGACGAGCTTGAGTTGGTTGTCGTTGCCACACGCTTCAGCGACGGCGACAAGATCAACATCGAGAAGGACTATATCAATCCTGACGAGAATATAGATCCATTTGCACCAAAAACGCCTGAGCAAGAGCCTGCGAAACCAATCAACACCCCTGGCAGCACAGCTCGCCCACCGATTCACACCCCATCAGCAGGCCCTACAATCTTGCCCCCACAGGATAAGTACAAGCTTGTGCGTCTGCAACAGAAGGAGCCAGCATTTGGCCGACAGAAGAAGCAGTTCATAGCCGAGGGCGACAACTACACCAAGACGATGTTCCGTCCAATGCCTAAGGTTGATGAGACAGAGCAGGCGGCCTCTAATGGCAACAACTCGTTGTTCCCAAACTAAAGTACGATGGATGTAATATCGCTTAGAGAGAGTATAGAGCTGGGCACTGTTGTAGTGCCTGGCCTTATCTCTATTATACTCCTCCTGCTCTCGGCAATGGCCTCGGGTTCGGAGGTAGCCTTCTTCTCGCTCACTCCCAACGATATAGAGGAGCTTGAGGATCGCTCGGATAGTGCGGCACAGCGTGTCGTAGACCTATTATCCAACCCCGATAGACTCTTGGCAACAATTCTGGTTGCTAATAATATGGTCAACATCTGCCTTGTTATTATGGTGACCAAGGTTATCAACGCCGCCTTTATCTTCAGCGGCGTGTGGGAGTTTGTCTTTAACACAGTGATTATCACCTTCTTGCTTCTGCTCTTTGGCGAGATTATGCCAAAGGTATTCACGCAGAGCAACCCAGTGAAGATGTCGCTCTTCTTCTCGGCCCCACTCAAGTTTTTGCGTTGGCTGCTCTACCCATTAGCCTTCATCCTTATCCGCACCAGTAGCCGTGTGAGTCGCTTTGCATCGAAGGGTGCCGAGATATCGATCGAGGAGCTTGCCGACGCTGTCGACCTTACGGAGACTGGCTCGGAGGAGGAGCAGAAGATGCTCTCGGGAATCATCTCGTTCGGACAAACCGAGGTAGTAGAGATTATGCACTCGCGTGTTGACATCACGGGTCTTGAGGTGGATGCCAACTACACCGAGGTACGCAAGGTTATCGTCGAGACTGGCTACTCGCGTATCCCTGTCTATGGCGACGACCTCGACGATGTGCGTGGTGTTCTATACGTCAAAGATCTCCTTCCACACATCGGCAAGGGTGAAGACTTTGAGTGGCAAACGCTGCTTCGCAAGCCCTACTTTGTGCCTGAGCATATGATGATCGACGACCTGCTGAAGGAGTTCCAGAAGAAAAAGATTCATATCGCCATCGTTGTTGACGAGTATGGTGCTACACAGGGCCTTGTATCGCTCGAGGATATCCTCGAGGAGGTTGTCGGCGAGATTACAGACGAAAGCGACGAGGACGAGGATAAGCTCTACGAGAAGATTGGCGAAAATACCTATATATTTGATGCTAAGATACATATCGGCGAGTTTATCCGTGCTATTGGTTACGACGAAGATGCCTTTGCCGATGTTGAGGGTCACGCCGAGACGTTGGCGGGTCTTATGATGGAGCTCAAGCGTGATCTGCCTCGCCGTGGTGACGAGCTGCAGTCGCACGGAGTAAAGTTCTTCATCGCCACGATGGATGGCCGTCGTGTCGACAAAATAAAGGTAGAGGTCAATGGTTAAGGTACTCGTTGAATGCACACCTTGGGCCTACGCCTGCTGCGATACGCTCCTTACGGCTGAGGATGTAGCCTCGGCCTCAAGATTTCAAAACGAGCGTCGTCGCAACGAACACCTCGCCTGGCGTCGTGTGGTACGTCGCGAGTTAGGACGTGGCGTCTCGATCAGTTACAACGAGGTGGGAGCACCTATAGTCGACACCCCAAACACCTTTATCAGCGTGGCTCACGGTGGCGGATGCGTGGCGGTGGCCATCGCAGACGAGAGAATAGGGATCGACATCGAGAGCATAGAGCGAGACTTCACAATGGCGAGTGCTCGCTATATGAGCCCCGAGGAGCTACTTATGTCGAACGATGAGCTATGGCCAGCGATGGTATGGTGTGCCAAGGAGGCACTCTACAAACTATATGGCAAGCGAGGCATAGAGCTTCGCACCGAGCTGCAAATAAAGAGCTACAATGCTGACACAAAGCAGCTTACAGCAGAGCTTATGAACGAAAGGAGGGCCGTCGTTGAGATGGAGATACGAGAAGGAGAGATTATCGTGGCAACAGCACGATTCAACTAAACTAATAACTTGCACGCCCCAACAGGGCAAATAATTAGGAAGCAAAAAGAGTAAAAAGTGGGAAGCTCAGTACAAAACAACACTGTGTCGTTGGGCACAGATTCGATAGGTAAACTCTTGGCACGTTACGCCATCCCTGCGATTATCGCAATGGCCTCGTCGTCGCTATACCACATTATCGACAGCATATTTATCGGCCACGGCGTGGGTGGTGCTGCAATCTCAGGTATGGCAGTCACACTTCCGATTATGAACATCTCGGCAGCCTTCGGTGCTATGGTGGGCATCGGTGCTGCTGCCCGCATATCTATTCGCTTGGGCGAGGGAAATAAGCGTGCTGCGGAGCATATTTTAGGAAATGCCGTGCTACTCAACCTCACGCTCGGTATAAGCATTATGCTTGTCTTCTTGCTCTTCCTCGACCCTATCCTTGTCTTCTTCTCGGGAGGCAACGCAAGTGCCGAGACACTCGACTATGCACGACGATTTATGCGTATCATTATGTTTGGCAACATCATCACGCATCTCTATCTCGGTCTAAATGAACAGCTTCGTGCATCGGGATATCCCCAAAAGGCGATGTACATAATGCTCACATCCATTGTTCTTTGTACGATTCTTAACCCACTCTTTATCTTCGTCTTTAAATGGGGTATCGAGGGCTCGGCGTGGGCTACGGTGATTGCTCAGAGCTGCTCGCTGATGATTCAGCTCCGCCACTACACCTCGAAGGAGAGCTTCTTGCGTTTCAAGCGTTCAAGCTTTAGGTTCAACCGCAAGATTGTATGGGCCATCATCTCGATTGGTCTTGCTCCGTTTATCCTCAATGTATGTGCCTCGTTGGTTACACGTTTTATGAACACCGCACTCTTGGAGTATGGTGGTCACGGTGTCTACGATGTTGTCTCGGCAGAGAACTTCGATGGCAATGTGGGAGACGTATATGTGGGTGCTTACGGCATTATGAACCGCGTGCTGCTGCTCTTTATTATGATGGCTCAGGGATTCAATCAGGGTATGCAGCCAATCGTGGGATACAACTATGGAGCAAAGCAGTACGATCGAGTGCTTAAAGTCCTAAAATATACGATTATATGTGCTACAACGGTCACAACCATCGCCTTCCTCATCGGCTTCTTCTTCCCTCATCAGGTGGCTTCGGCATTTGTCGACGCATCGCGAAGTGCTACGGACCAGGCAATGGTAAACGTTGTTGCTCAGGGACTTGGCATCACGATGATAATCTTCCCATTCGTCGGCTTCCAGGTAGTGGCAGGTAGCTTCTTCCAGTATATTGGACGTGCCCCATTGGCAATGTTCCTCTCTGCTACACGACAACTTCTGTTCCTACTTCCGATGCTGCTGATACTACCTAAGCACTATGGTGCAACGGGTGCGTGGGTCTCTATGCCTATAGCCGACTGCTGTGCAATCCTTGTGGCTGGCACAATGCTCACTATGCAGATTCGCAAGCTACGACGTATGGAGCACGATATACGTTTCTCACGATAGCCTACGACTATGACAATCGAAGATCTTGCCCTACTCTTTACCCGTGGCATTGGACCACGCACAGCAACAGAGCTCATCGAACAGTTTGGCTCTGCCGAGCGTCTCTATGCCTCACGCCTTGGCGAGATTATGGCGAGCATCAACCTGCGTGAAGATATTGCACGCCGCATCGTCGCTGGCGAGGGTCTAAAGCGTGCCGAGCAGGAGGTGGAGTACTGCCGCAAGAACGATATCCGCATAATAGCAGCTACCGACGAGGAGTATCCAGAACCGCTACGTCAAGTATCCGACAGACCACACATTCTCTTTGTTCAGGGCAATGTTGATGCACTCAATATGCGTACTCTATCGGTTGTCGGCACACGCGAGGCGACACCCGCAGGCACATACAACTGCCAGCTACTAATCTCATCTCTAGCCGAGATGGTCGACGACCTATCCATCGTTAGCGGCCTTGCATACGGCATCGACGCGGCAGCACACAGAGCAGCCTTAGCCTCGGGCGTCAAGACCGTAGCAGTAGTTCCATCTATTCTTCCAAACATAGCTCCAGCATCGCACAGGACACTTGCCAACGAGATTCTCCGCTCGGGAGGTGCTATTGTCTCGGAGCTTCACTCTGCAACACATCTAAATGGCTCATTCTTCATCGCTCGCAACCGCATAATAGCGGCTATGAGTGCAGGCCTTGTGGTCGTTGAGTCACCCGTATCGGGAGGCTCGCTTGCAACAGCCGATATGGCCGATAGCTATGGCCGCGTGGTGATGGCAGTTCCTGGACGAATGACCGATGCCAACTCTTTTGGTTCTAACAACTTAATTCGCTCAGGCAAGGCTCGTATGGTACTCACCGCACGCGACATTGTCGAGGATCTCGGCTGGGAGATAGCAGAACGTACGGAGCAGGCCGAGGAGCAAGAGGGCGTAGATATCGCATCGCTCTCGCCTGCTGAGCAGAAGATAGTACACGCCTTCAGCGAGTCGTCGAGTGTCGACTGGGAGGCACTCGTCAACCACTCGGGATTGAGCCTTGGCGAGTTATCGATGGCAATTATGGACCTCGAGCTAAAGGGTGTGATACGAGCACTACCTGGCAAGCGTTACGAGCTAATATAAAACAACTTACAGAGATGATTGACACCCACTCACACATATACGCAGAGGAGTTTGACTCCGACCGCGAAGAGGCACTCGAGCGTGCCTGGAACGCTGGCGTCGAGGCACTCATACTCCCCGACATAGACTCCGAGAGTCGCGATAGGATGCTTGCCCTTGCCCAGCAGCACCCTGACCGTTGCTACGCTATGGCAGGACTACACCCCACGTCCGTGAACGACAACCCACGCTGGCGTGAGGAGCTCGATATGGTGGAGCATATGTTACAGCAGAGCCCCGTAAAGCTCTGTGGCGTAGGCGAGATAGGCCTCGACCTCTACTGGAGCCAGGAGTTCTATCGCGAACAGCGAGAGGTGCTTCACGCACAACTCGAGATGGCACTGCAGTACAACCAACCAGTGGTGATTCACACCCGCTCGGCATACAAGGAGATGCTCGACGCCATAGCTACATACCGCGGTCGTGGTCTTCGTGGCGTATTCCACGCCTGGGCAGATAGTGCCGAGACAGCTATGAAGCTCGGGCGAATGGGAGAGTTCAAGTTCGGCATCGGCGGCGTTGTTACGTTCAAGAATGCAGGACTGGACAAGGAGGTTGCACAGCTCCCCGTAGAGCTGCTTCTACTTGAGACCGACTGCCCATACCTCACCCCTGTTCCCCACCGTGGCAAACGCAACGAGTCGGCATATGTGGAGTATGTATGTCGCAAGATTGCCGATATCCACGGCCTCAGTTTCGAGCAGGTGGACACCATCACAACAGCCTCAGCCAAGCAACTATTCGGCATTGCATAGGTCAACAAGCACAATATGAGTTTATCAGCCGAAAAGCTGGTAATGTAGGACCCCGATCGCAAGATTGAGGTCCTATTTCTTTGTAAAACGCTGATTATCAACGTGTAATTTCTGCAAACCCGCATTCATCCTCGTAACTACCTGATTATCAGCACTATGAAAAATTCAGTTTTTCGCCATTTATAATCGTCTGATATACAGTATTTTAACCTATGTGCTGCGGAAAAATTTGAGCTTAAAAAATTTGGCAACGGCTCATTTTGTCCCTAATTTTGCATTAGAAAACATAACAAAATGTCGAACACATAAAAACTACAGCTATGAAAAAGTTACTCTTTATTCTTGCGATTGCACTCGTAGCAGTATCGTGCTTCAGTCCCTACGGAGAGCTTGAGGACATCTCTGATATTCCAGGTGTAGAACCCGGCAAGGGAGACAACAACTACAATGAGTATACAACCTATAAGGGTGCACTGCTTCCCGATCCCGAATTTGGCGATCGAGATAGAATGGTGGAGCTTCTTAAACTTATTGGCAAGCAGAAGAGCGAAATCGACGACACAGCATTCTTGAATCAGCTATCTACAAAGTTGTTCGAGTGTAAAGATAGATATATGTATATCCACGACCCAGAGAAGGCTTCGGACTATTGGTCGGATGCCAGGGATTGGGTCGGCGGTACTATGTACTACGGCCTTGTGATGTACGACAATGGAGAGTTTGCAGTGCGATATCACCCCTCTTGTGGAGAAGGCCTATCAGGTTGGCACAGCGAAACAGGATATGAGGGCTGGCACGAGATAGGCGTTTGGGAGTATGACTACGAGACCAACACGCTATACACCAGCGAGGATAAGAGCTATGCAGCAAAGGTGCTCTACTTCGATGGCGAGTTTGCAGT
>JAFYSI010000056.1 GCA_017559425.1 Alistipes sp. | reverse complement strand
TCCGAAGCACACTTATGTTGCATAGTCTGATAGTTTGCCGAAGCACGGTCGAGGATGTCGTAGCGATGTGACTTCTCGAGGATATAGGCCATAGAGAAGTACTTTGTGTCGAGAATGTGATTCCACACATCGGTCATACACTCATCGAGCGTTGCAAGCTCAGAGCTAAGCGTCTCATACTGCTCGTAGAGAGGATCGGCAACAGAGGCACGATCGGCCTGAGCATAATCCGATGCAACCTTCGAGAGCTTTTCGTAGATCTTGAGATACTGCTCTACATAGCCCACCATAAGCAACTCCTCGTTCTGAGCACGCTGCAGGTCAGAGTAGTCGTCGGCAGAGAGCTCGTTTTTGAAGCACTCGTTATCGACAAGGTTGGCAAAGAGCGTAACCTCCACCTCGGCTTGCTCGCTGTCGTCGATAATCTCACCAACAACAACGTGCTGCTGCTGCGAGAGGATCTGTTGCATAATATGATCCTGCTCGATAGCTCCAATACGGCGTGTAACATTACCCTGCTCAACAGATATGTCGTGAGCAAGCTGCTCCAAGGCGATAATCTCAGCACGCAACGTATCAATCTCAGTGTCATCAACACCATTCATACGCTCACGACACTCAGAGAGCAACATATTTATCGAGTCGGCCTTTGCCGAGAGCTCGCGACTGAGTCCAACAAGCTGCATATACTCAGGATTTGCCTCAAGCTCTTTGATACCTGGACGCTGCGTGGAAGCAAACACCGAGATAGCAACAAGCAAGGCAAGAAACAGAGGAGCAATAATCTTCTTAATAGTCATATTAATAAATCTCACTTAATCAAAATATTAACGCCACGAACGCAAGAAGAACAACTGGATGAAACCAAAAATCTCCAAACGTCCCACAAGCATCAACACCGTAGAGTTGAGCTTGAGGATTAGTGGTAGGTCGGCATAGTTATCAAACGAGCCAATCTCACCAAAGCCGGGACCTACGTTACTAATGCACGAGATAGAGGCCGTTAGCGAAGTCATAATATCACAGCCGAACATCGCAAACACAATAGTACCGACGAGTGCCAACAGCAGGTAGGCAACGATGAACGTGAGCACCAAGCTAAGCACACTATCCTGCTGCACCATACCGTCGGTCTTGGTGGTGATGATGGCATTTGGGTGCTGCTGCAGCTTGACACGGTTACGGATAACCTTGAGTGCAAGCACCAATCTATCAACCTTCATACCGCCCGACGTTGAGCCCGCACAACCGCAAATTATCGAGCAGAAGACGAGCAGAATTATAGCCAGCGGAGTCCAAAGGTTAGTGTCAGCAGTGGCAAATCCCGAAGTTGTCGTGATGCTGACAACCTGGAACGATGCGTGACGCAGTGACTCAACAAATGTTGGGTAGATGTTCTCGCTGAAGAGGCTTGCCGCGATTATGAGCGAGGCTATAAGCATCATTCCGATGTAGACGCGAACGATTTCGGAGCGGAAAATATTGTTCTTGCGACCCGTAATCGTAGCATAAAGGATACCGAAGTGGATACCCGATACGGTCATAGCACCCATCATCACAAGCTCAATCATCGGACTATCGAAGAAGGCTACAGAGGCGTTCTTGGTACTAAAACCCGATGTGCCACAAGCCGACATAGCGTGGGTTGCAGCATCGAACCAGCACATACCAGAGAGCTTCAACAGCAGCGTGGTAACAACAGTAAGACCAACGTAGACAAAGACAAGGATACGCATAATCTCGCGAGAGCGATAGTGGAAGTTATCCTTAGCAATTGTTGAGAGCTCCACATTATAGAGCAACTGACGACTGCGACCCAAGAGTGGCAAGACCACAAGGGCAAACATTACTACGCCAATACCGCCAATCCACGTTGTAGCAGAACGCCAGAAGAGCATACCACGAGGCAGGAACTCAATATCGTTGAGAATAGATGCTCCCGTAGTCGTAAAGCCCGAAACGCTCTCAAACCAGGCGTTGACAATGGTAAACTCACCACCCCAGATAAGATATGGAATAGTACCCACAACACAAGCCACGAGCCACGAGCCAACAACAATGGCATAACCCTCTTTGGTCTTAATCTCGTCGGCACGATCTACAAAAATCAGCGGGAAGAGTCCGAGGATTGCCGTGAGGAACGACGAGAGAAGTAGTGGATAGAAGGCCGAGTCGTGGTCGTTGATAAGCGATACACCTGCAGACGCAAGCATAAACGATGCTAAGAATATCAGCACCATTCCAATGTAGCGTATAACGACGTGCATCCTCATATTGCGGCAATCAACTACTTGTTAGACTTTGAAATAAGCGTATCGATTCTATCGCGAAGCTCCTCGACCTCATCACGGCACGAGATACTCTTGTCGAATGGCACCTTGTATGCGAGATAGTCACCCAAGCTACGGTTAATACGAAGGATGGGCTTCACATAGAGTTTTTTGAGGAAGAAGTAGAGCATAAGCACCACAACAAACATCACGAGCAACGAGATAAATACTGGCGTTACTGAACGACGTGCGGTGTGGCTAAGACGGTTGACCTCAGGGCTAAGCGTGTTTTGCGAGCTGGTCATATAGTCTGACACCTGCTTCGAGAGGTTGATATAGCCAACTTTGTACTCGTCGACATACCAGCTGCGTGTTGTGAGTGTTGCTGGAAGCGAGTCAACAAGGCTCTGCTCCTCGATACGGCGATGAACACCACCCTCGAGAAACTCGCGAGCTAAGGCATTGAGCTCACGAGTATACTTTGTGAGTGAGTCGGCAACAGAGCGGTACTCCGATGAGGCCATAATGTCGTAAGCACGCTGCGAAGCGGTCGAAAGCAGCGACATAGAGTTCTCGCACTCGAGGCGGTAGCGGCTCGATGAGTCGCCAACAACAGCCATATAGATGATTGCATCGTTTTGGTCACTAAGGGCAGAGAGCATATCGCCAGCAACATCGACATTCTGTTCGCTGGCCATAAGCAACTGCTCGGTGTCGTGACTCACACGCTCAAGCTCCAAAAGCGAGGTAGCACCAGCAAAGAAGAGCAGCAACACAATACTCAAAAATGCCAAACGCATACGGCGTGCAACACTCTGCATTGAGAAGATACCCTTAAATCGTTTAAACATACCGAAAAGTCAAATCAAGTGAATATAATCGGACAAAAGTAATACTTTTGTTGAAATTATCCAACTATTTGGCAACGAATATCACCACTCTCATCTATCTCAAGAAGTTTAACCCTACAAATCTGGTTAATTCGCTCGGTATCGTACTCACACATCACACGGAGATAGTTATCCGTATAACCATACATCATACCACTTCGATCAGTACTCTCAAAGAGCACCTCTCGCTCCGAGCCTAAGTATCTTGCAACAAACTCTTTATGCAACATATCACTAAGTTCCTCAAGACGACTTACACGCTCAGTCGAGATACGTGACTGCACCTTATTTGGCATATCGGCAGCAGGTGTTCCAGGACGCACAGAGTAGGGAAATATATGCAAAAACGAAGCACCCACTTCCTCCAACAATTTGTAGGTCTCCATAAACTCCTCCTCGCCCTCGCCAGGGAAGCCTACGATGACATCGACACCAAGGAATGAGTCGGGCATAAGCTCACGAATCTTAGCGATTCGCTCACGATATTTCTCGGCAGTATAGCGTCGACGCATAAGACCAAGAATGCGTGTAGAGCCACTCTGGAGTGGAATATGGAAGTGAGGCACGAACTTTGGCGATGAGGCACAAAACTCTATAATCTCGTCAGTGATAAGGTTTGGCTCAATGCTCGAGATACGGTAGCGTTCAATACCCTCAACCCTGTCCAACGCCCTGAGTAGGTCAATAAACTTCTCGCCCGTAGTACGGCCGAAGTCACCTGTATTGACACCCGTGATGACAATCTCCTTCTGACCGGCTGCTGCGATTTCCTGTGCCTCACGAACAATCTCCTCGATGGCAATATTACGACTTGAGCCACGAGCGTAGTGGATGGTGCAGTAGGCACACTTATAGTCGCAGCCATCCTGAACCTTGAGGAACGAACGGGTGCGATCACCCGACGAATAGGCGGCAAAGAAGCGGTCGATCTTATCGTAAGAGCAGCTGTATACCTCCGCCTCACCACGCTCCTTAGCAAGTTCTACGACACGCTTATACAAATCGCCTTTATCGTTGTTACTCAATACAATATCTACGCCATCAATAGCAGCAATATCGTGGGGACGAAGCTGTGCATAGCAGCCCGTTACGGCAATTATGGCACCAGGATTTCGACGATGAATCTTACGGATTATATTGCGACACTTCTTGTCGGCGTGCTCGGTAACTGAACAACTATTGATGACTGCTACATCAGTCTCGGCATTAGGCTCGACACGAAGGTATCCACCACGCTCAAACTCACGAGCGATGGTCGATGACTCCGAGAAGTTAAGCTTGCAACCGAGAGTATGAAAACTAACTCGTTTCTGTGACATAATCAAATAAAAGAGTCAATAAAGTTAATAACGTGCGAAGATACAACATTTTCGCCAAAATGCAACCTTGTAATTTTCAAAAAAAGCACTATCTTTGTGCGATTATATGTAATATAACTTACCAGGCACGATGAGCATCATCCACGACATACTCACTTACGACTTTAT
>JAFYSI010000007.1 GCA_017559425.1 Alistipes sp. | reverse complement strand
TGATCTTGGCCATCGCCATTTGGACTATGAAGCTCGACATCATCACGGCAAACGTTATTAAGGGCTTTGTGATATTCCTCTCTACACCATTCGCCTTGGCAGTGTTTATCTACAACGGTCAGGTGGAGTGGATGGCAGGTCTGCTTCACGGCGTAGGTAACATCCTTGGTGCACTTCTTGCATCGCACTGGGCAATGAGCTGGGGTGTTAAGTTTGTGCGTTGGTTTACGCTATTTATTATCGTGGTATTCTTCATCGACCTAATGGGCTGGATATCGCTTCAGGCTCTATTGTCGGGATTGTTGTAGTCTTTTTGCTATGCAGAAAAAGATTGAGATAACTGGTGCCAGAGTTCACAACCTCAAGAATGTAGACCTCACGATACCTCGCAATTCGCTAGTCGTCATCACGGGTCTTTCGGGTTCGGGAAAGTCGTCGTTGGCATTCGATACTATATATGCTGAGGGTCAGCGTCGTTATATGGAGACGCTGTCGGCCTACGCACGCCAGTTTGTGGGGAATATGGAGCGTCCCGATGTCGATAAGATTACAGGACTGAGTCCCGTTGTGGCTATAGAGCAGAAGACAACAAACAAAAATCCACGATCAACGGTAGGTACAGTAACCGAGATTAACGACTTCCTCAGACTAATGTTTGCACGTGCGTCGCGTGCCTACTCGCCGATCACGGGTGAGTTGATGGTTTGTTATAGTGACGAACAGATTGTTGACCTTATGATTGAGGGCTTTGATGGTCGTCGTGTAGCCTTCCTTGCCCCAGTGGTAAAGGGTCGTAAGGGTCACTATCGTGAGCTCTTCGAGCAGATGGCAAAGAAGGGTTATATCTATGCCCGCATCGATGGCGAAATTCGAGAGTTCTCTGCAGGAATGAAGCTCGATAGATATAAGATTCACACTATCGATATGGTTATCGATCGCCTTGTTGTGGGCGAGGAGCATCGAGAGCGTATGCTCAGCTCGTTGGCAGAGGCAATGCGTCAGGGTAAGGGTACGATAATACTCTACGATTATGCCACAGAGGGTACTCGATTCTATTCGCGACATCTTATGTGCCCAACAACGGGCGAAGCCTTCGAAGAGCCAGCTCCTCATACCTTCTCGTTCAACTCGCCAAAGGGGGCCTGTCCTGAGTGTAACGGCTTGGGAGAGAAGGCGGTATTCGATCTAAAGAAGATAATTCCCGATGCCTCGCTCTCGGTGCGTGAGGGTGGTATTGAGCCTCTTGGAAAGTATCATAATAATATGCTCTTTGCAATGCTCGAGATGATTGCTCGACGCTACGATTTTACGCTTGATGACCCTATAGAGACCATCTCTGACGAGGGTCTTAATGCTATCCTCTATGGCGATCCAGAGCCACTGACGATACATCTTAATGAGTTCTCTTCGTCCGGCGGTAATCAGCTTACACAGTGGATGGGTCTCTCGGAGTGGATGATGCGTGATGTGGATGAGGAGTCGAAGCGTGGTGAGAAGTGGCGTGAGCAGTTCCTTGTGATGCAGACTTGTCCCCGATGTGGTGGCTCGCGTCTCAAGGCTGAGGCTCTTAACTTTAAGATTGGCGACCGCAATATTGCGGAGGTTTCGGCAATGTCAATCCTTGAGTTTCGTGAGTGGATATCGACTGTCGAGGAGTATATGTCGCCCAAGGAGCAACTTATTGCTCGCGACATTATAAAGGAGATTCGTGAGCGTGTGGGCTTTCTTGTCGATGTAGGCTTGGGTTATTTATCACTCTCTCGTTCGTCGCGAACAATTTCGGGTGGCGAGTCGCAACGTATTCGCCTTGCTACGCAGATTGGATCTAAACTCGTAAACGTGTTGTACATCCTTGATGAACCGAGTATCGGCCTTCACCAGAGGGATAATCGTCGACTTATTGATAGCCTCAAAAGCCTGCGTGATGCGGGCAATTCTGTGATTGTCGTGGAGCACGATGAGGATATGATGCGTTCAGCCGATTATATCGTTGATGTTGGTCCGTTGGCTGGTCGTCGCGGAGGTAAAGTTGTCGCATCAGGTACATTCGAGGATATATGTAATAGTAAGAGCATTACTGCTGATTATCTCACAGGTCGTAGATCTATTCCAATACCCGAGAAATTGCGAGAGGGTAGTGGTGAGTTCTTGAAGCTTTATGGTGCTTCGGGTAATAATCTGCACGGCGTTGATGTCGCTATTCCGCTCGGTAAGTTTGTCTGCATAACGGGTGTTTCAGGCTCTGGTAAGTCGTCGTTGATTAATGGCACGTTGCGTCCAATTCTCTCGCGACAGCTATATCGTTCGTATGATCAACCACTACCATACGATAAGATTGAGGGTGTTGAGCATATTGATAAGCTTGTAGTTGTCGACCAGTCTCCAATTGGTCGCACGCCTCGTAGCAATCCAGCGACCTACTCAAATGTCTTTTCTGACATCCGTAAGCTCTTTGCTGAGACTCCAGATGCTTTGATTCGTGGATATAAGGCGGGCCGCTTCTCATTTAATGTTAAAGGTGGTCGTTGTGAGACGTGTCGAGGTGCAGGTTACGAGACTATTGAGATGAACTTCTTGCCAGATGTCTATGTTAAGTGTAGGGCTTGTGGTGGCAATCGCTATAATCGCGAGACGCTTGAGGTTAAGTATAAGGGTAAGAGTATCAACGATGTGCTCAATATGACCATTAATATGGCTGTTGAGTTCTTTGAGCATATTCCATCGATCTATAGTAAACTGCGTGCTATTCAGGAGGTTGGTTTGGGTTATCTAACGCTCGGTCAACCTTGCACTACACTCTCGGGTGGAGAGTCGCAGCGTATTAAGCTCGCCTCAGAACTTGCTAAACGTGAGACTGGCCGCACGCTCTATATTCTTGATGAGCCGACAACAGGTTTGCACTTTGAGGATATCCGTCAGCTGCTTGATGTTATCAATCGCTTAGTTGATTGTGGTAATACTGCTATAGTTATTGAGCACAATCTTGATGTGATTAAGGTTGCGTATTGGATTATAGATATGGGCCCCGAGGGTGGTCGCGATGGAGGTGTGGTCGTGGCAGAGGGTACTCCATCTGATATCGCTAAGTGCAAAGATAGCTACACTGGCCACTACCTTAAGGATATATGTAAGTGATATGGGTAATATATTGATAAAAAAGACCTATGCACACGCATAGGTCTTTTGATTTGGCGATGCTGTCTTGTTACTGAATAAGCTTTGCTTTGTTGATTGAGAAAGACTCGGCGTGGAACTTGCCATTCCTATGTTTGAGTGTTATCTGATATGTGGTAAGTTTCTTCTCGTTCTTACCCTTCTTGATGTTAACAACCACATTGCTAGAATCAATACGAATAATCTCAATATCAAAGATAGGACAGAATGGCTTGATATTATTCTGAAGCTCAATTTTCCAATATTCATTACCATAGCTGGTTGTGAAGAATGCATCTGCCATATTGCCTTTCCAGTACATAGCCGATGCAGTCTTACGCTCTTTGATCCAGTTTATTGACTTTGTCAAGTTTGCAATCATCTCTTCTTTCTGAACTCTCAAGATTTCAGCGTCAAGTTTAGTCAAGAATTCCTTAAACTCTGTCTCGGATGAGTCGGCAATGAGCCAATTGTCAAATATGTTGTATCCCTCAATTCTTGGATGTGGAGAGCTTGTACTCTTGTACGAGGATAATAAACCAATTAATGTTTTACTATAAAGTTTTAGATGCTCCAATTTTGAACTCTCTTTAGGGGTCTCTTCTGTTACTCTTTGCTGAAGATAATATGGGATATCGTCAGCCCTATTATCTTGGTTTTTGCTGCCGTATGCGTCAAATATATTGGTATTACCATTGAAATATGCCTCCAGGAGTGCCGCATCATTGTGGTGTGTCAACTGATAGTATCCGTAGAGTGTAGTACGTTGATTCTCTTGTAGATATGTGTCAATAGCTGACTGTATGCGGTCAAACTGTTCGTGTGACATATATGTATACTGCTGCTCAGGCGAAGTGACATAATTCTCTTTACAACGACTATTAGCATATGTCTGA
>JAFYSI010000055.1 GCA_017559425.1 Alistipes sp. | reverse complement strand
CTCTATGGAGCGTTTCGTGGCAGTGTTGCTCGAGCACACAGGCGGCAAGTTCCCATTGTGGCTCACACCTGATCAGGTAGTTGTTCTCCCTATCTCAGAGAAGTACAACGACTATGCTCACGAGGTGGCACGTCAGCTCAACATCGCTGATGTACGTACTCAGGTTGACGATCGTAACGAGAAGATTGGCCGTAAGATCCGTGACAACGAGCTCAAGCGTATCCCTTACCTCTTGATCGTAGGCGAGAAGGAGGCCGAGGAGAACAAGGTGTCGGTACGTGCTCAGGGCGAGGGCGACAAGGGTCAGATGACCATCGAGGAGTTCATCGCATTTATGACCGAGCTCGTAGCTAAGGAGATTGAAGCTAACAAATAAAGATAAGTAATTTTAAGTCTAACTAAACTGTTTCAAACTTGGCAGGACAATTTCCATTCCGCCCACGCCCACAGGCGCAGGGGAATAACCAGAACAATCAGCAGCAGCGTGACAATCAGCAGCAGCGCGATCAGCGCGGTCGCCGTCCGCAGCAGGAGAATCCCAACCGTATCAACGACGAGATCACAGCACCAACTGTGCGCGTTGTAGGTGAGAACGTAGAGCCTAACCTCGTGCTCCCAATCAAGGAGGCTATCAAGCTTGCCGACGAGATGGAGCTCGACCTCATCGAGATTTCGCCAAAGGCAGATCCTCCTGTATGTCGCATTGCCGACTATCAGAAGTTCCTCTACCAGCAGAAGAAGAAGGCTAAGGAGATCAAGGCTAAGCAGGTTAAGGTTGTAGTTAAGGAGATTCGTTTTGGTCCACAGACCGACGACCACGACTATAACTTTAAGCTCAAGCACGCCGAGAACTTCTTGAAGGAGGGTGCTAAGGTTAAGGCCTATGTATTCTTCCGTGGCCGTTCAATCGTCTTCAAGGAGCAGGGTGAGATTTTGTTGCTTCGCTTTGCTAACGACCTTGAGGAGCTTGCACGCGTTGAGCTTATGCCTAAGCTCGATGGCAAGAAGATGAATATGATTCTGGCTCCAAAGTCTAAGAAGTAGGCCTGCACAGCGAGCCTCGGCTCGTAACACAACTAAGAGCCTGTCCAATGCGTTGGACAGGCTCTTTTTCGTTGTGCGATAAAGCAGCATTGGGACTATAACAATCCCGCCTTGTAGTAGAGCACAAGCTGCTCGAGCATAGCATCCTCGCCCTTGGGGTCGTACTCGAGCTTGAGGTTGTTGCCAAACATTCGGGCAATCATCTGGTAGAATCCCGCGGTGAATCCCGAGCGGAAGTCCTTGATGATATTAAAAGCCGTATGGTGCGTCTCGCGGTCTATGAGTTTGAGGAGTATGACACCCTCAAAGCGTGTCATCTTCCATAGCATCGGCGTGATCTCCTCCTTGAGAGCATCCTCAATAGCCTTTGTGTAACTCTTCATATCTTTGCGACGCTCAAACTCGGCAAGTCGCTCATCGAGGTTCTCCATACGCTTGGCAGCCTCAAGGGCTAAGGGGTATACCTTCTTGACAGCAGCCACCATACGCTGATAGTTGCGTATGTCCTTCATACGTTTATATATAGGTACGGTCATCACAGTGATGTGGAGCACAGAGTCGCCATTGACGCCCACCTCCCAGCGTGCCGACTGAGCACCACGCACACGCTGACGGCGGGCCTGTGCCTCGACATCGGGCACGGCGACAAGAACAAGGAGCAGCACTATGAGCAAAAGGCGTAGTCGCATCAGTTAGTTACTTTTTACAAAGATAACGAATTAGCTCAATATTTGGTTGTGTAAGTGAAATAAAATTGCTAATTTTGCTTCGAGTAAAAAACTAAAATCTATAATACTATGTTAGAAATAGGACTTAAACACAATAGCGTAATGCGTGTCGAGGCGGGTAACACTGCCGAGTTTATCGGTTCAGGCGATATGGCCGTGTTGGCCACTCCTGCGATGGTGGCACTTATGGAGAATGCGGCGATGCTCGCTGTAGCTCTCCACCTCGGCGAGGGCGAGACAACTGTAGGTACTATGGTGAGCACCTCACACCTCAAGGCATCGAAAGTTGGCAACATCATCGAGGCACGAGCTGAGCTCGTGGCAGTGGAGGGTCGTAAGCTCGACTTCAAGATCGAGGCGTATGACGGCGAGACACTCATCGGCGAGGGTACACACACACGCTTCGTGGTTAACCGCGAGAAGTTCCTATCAAAGCTCTAATAGAGAGCCATTAGCAAGAGGAATACTAGATACTCATCACAAAAACCTTTGAGAGATGAACATTGTATTTAAATATCGAATGCTCAGCGACGAGAGCGACCACTTCGTTCGCGACTTTGAGATCTACCCCGATATGAAGCTCAACGACTTCTCTGACTTCATCCTCGAGGCACTCCACTACGACAAGTGTATGGTCTCGATGTTCCGCTCCGACAAGGAGTGGCGTCCTGTGGAGGAGTTTGTGGAGCTCGATATGGGCGACGACATCCCTGGAGCACCACGCTCTATGGAGTCAGTGCGTGTTATGGATGTCAACAACGACTTCCACGACCGCCTTATCTTCACCTTCGATATGCTCAACAACCGCTCATACTACCTCGAGTTGCTCGATATGCAGCGTCCACAGGCGGGTCTCGAGTACCCACGCGTAGCCTTCAAGCACGCCGCAGTACCTGACCAGTATGATCCCGATGCTACAGAGGAGTCTGGATCGATTTTCGAGGAGATGATGAGCGACTACAATGAGTTTGACGGCGATGACGGCTACGACGACGAGTATTAGACGTCCCACGCTTATCGTGATTGTGGGTCCTACAGGCTCGGGCAAAACATCGCTCTCGATAGATATTGCCCGCCACTATTCGGCACCGATCATCTCGACCGACTCACGTCAGGTCTATCGTGGTATGGCCATCGGCACAGCACAGCCCTCAGCTGAGGAGCTCGCCGCTGCCGAGCACCACTTCATTGCCGACCGCGAGATATTCGACGATTTCAACTGTGGTCGCTATGAGCAGGAGGCACTCGCACGCCTTGAGGAGCTCTTCTCAAAGCACGACGTTGTCGTTGCCGTGGGTGGCTCAGGACTCTATATCCAGGCCCTCTGCGATGGTCTTGATGCACTGCCAGAGGCCGACGACGAGCTACGCCAGGAGCTTAAACACCGCCTCGAGAACGAGGGCATAGAGTCTCTTGTTGCACAGCTCCGCGAGCTCGACGAGAAATATGTTGAGGAGGTCGATGTCTACAACCCACAACGCATAGTGCGTGCCTTGGAAGTGTGTCTTGTGTCGGGACGCCCCTACTCGGAGCTTCGTCGTGGCAGCGTGGCACAACGCAACTTCGACATCATCAAGGTTGGCACCGAGATGGATCGCGAGGTGCTATACGACCGCATAAATCGCCGTGTCGACATAATGCTCAGAGACGGACTGCTCTCTGAGGTCGAGGCACTACTACCCCACCGCCATCTCAACTCGTTGCAGACCGTGGGCTACCGCGAGTTCTTCGACTACTTCGATGGCAAGTGCTCGCTTGAGGAGTCGATAGAACTTGTGAAGCGTAACTCACGTCGCTACGCCAAACGCCAGATGACCTGGTTTCGCCGTGATGAGTCTATTGCCTGGTTCTCACCCGAGAGAGTCGAGGAGATAATTGAGTATATTGACAGCAAGATTTTGCAGAATTAAATAAAATTACTACATTTGCAACGTCTTTCGCAAGACATAGGGCTCGGATGGTGGAATAGGTAGACACGCCGGACTTAAAATCCTGTGGGCAGTAATGCCCGTACCGGTTCGACCCCGGTTCCGAGTACAACCAAACTCTGTAAGTTGTTGAAATTCAATACTTGCAGAGTTTTTCTTTTTGTCAAAACCTCAAATTTGGTCACTTTTGGTCACCACTCTGCAAATAGGTGACCATTTTTTATGTGAGCGAAGTCTCCTTAAACGAAACAAAAAGGACAACTACATCTGTCGTCCTTTGCAGTGAGTTTTCTGCGTGGCGGAGCAACAAATAATAATTATTTGCACGGTTTTCTCACTTGAACGCAATTTCTCAATTTCTCATTTTTG
>JAFYSI010000054.1 GCA_017559425.1 Alistipes sp. | reverse complement strand
CAAGGCTGGTGTTGACACTGAGGGCGAGGCTAACGCAGTAGTATATGTTCGCGACAATGGTAAGGTATTCGTGAACGGTGGTGAGTTCCCTAACGCTGCAGAGTCTAACTATGTCCTTAACAAGCGTGATGCTGACCGTGCTACAACTACAATCGAGGTTCGTGGTGGTCGCTTCTACAAGTTCGACCCAGCTAACAACCTCGCTGAGAACCCACAGGAGAACTTTGTTGCTGAGGGTTACTTGAGCCTTAAGGATGGTGACTGGTTTGAGGTTATCTCTTGCATCGTCGTAAGAAATGCTGAGGAGTTCACAGCTGCAGCTGCAAACCCTAACTACAAGTATATGTACATTGCTGGTGATATCGATTTTGGCACTCAGTATGTTGTAGTTGGCACTCCTAAGGTAATCTTGGGTAACGGCTACAAGTTTATTGGTGGTGGTAAGACTACTAAGAACTATGCTCTTGGTGTTCAGTCAGCAATCGATGTACAGATTAATGATCTTGTATTGAATGGTGGCGGTGGTATCTATGTCTCTGCTGGTGCTAACGTTGAGGTTAACAATGTAACATTGAAGGTTAATTATAGTGCTTCAGGCCGTCATATGTTCTATGTGAGCAATGCTACTTTGACTGTAAATAGCGGTAACTACGATGTTTTGAGAACTGGTTGCAAGTATTTTACTCTTGAGAACAACGCTCTTGTTTATGTTAAGGGTGGTACATTTGAGGATATGATGGCTAAGGACGCCGAGGGTCCAGTTCGCCTCAATTCAGGTGTACTTGAGATTTCTGGCGGTAAGTTCCAGGTAGGTACTGCTAACTACAAGTTCGATCCTACTCCATACCTCGCTGATGGCTACAAGGCTGAGCGTGTAGGTAACTATATGGAGGTGTCTGCTTTGTAATTTAGCTCTGCTGAGCCTTCGGGCTTAGGCTGAGTATTGGGCTTCACCCCTGTCGCGAAAGTGGCAGGGGTGATTCTTTATATTATATATATGTATATTGCCACGCAGCCTCTGCTGCCTCTTAGATGGTATGCTGTCGTGTGCGGGGCGAGCGGAGCCATTGATGCACATCCCTCCGATTTGGGCGTATTGTCTCGAAGTAAGCTTGGGCTCGCTGTGGAGTATAAAAGAAGAAGGAGACGTCTTCGCAGATAGTCTCCTTCGTAAGTTAGGTCTTGAAAAACTTATTTTCTTTGAACAATGAGTAAAATTGTTGTGTCCATGAGAATTATTTGAGATGTGTTCTCATTGTTCCTTGTTTGCATTACAAAGATGCAAAGTTATTTTGAGATATGCAAATTTTCATAGATAAATTTCCATTAAACTCGCATAAACTTTTGCATAGCCACATATATGTTGCATAATTATGAATATGCTATATTGTCCAAAGTGCTATAGCAAGCAGAACGAAGAATGCTATCATCGATGTCACGCCCTCGATTTTGAAGAAGAAAAGAGGTGCCATCATCGAGATACCTAGACCAATGCACATAAACGATGCAGGGCTTGTTGAGGGCAGAAGCACAAAGCAGGCGGTGAAGACCGCAACGACTATCTGTAGCACTCGCCAAATCTGGCGTGAGGCAAGCGAGATAGAGAGGCGGTCGTTGATATAGACCAACGTGGTGCAGAACTGCACAAAGACCATAAGGCCAAGCATCACCAAACGAGGAATACTAAGATAGCTACCATCGGCAAGACCTGATGGCGAGAGCATACCCTGCCAAAGCTGTACTGCTGGCTCGGTGATGGAGCCGCCCGAACACCAGTTGATGTATGAGTAGACGAATGTTGGCAGCAGCAGACCAATATAGCCAACAACAATCTCGCGAGGCTTTCTGCTCGACAGCAGCACAACGATAGGGGCGATGATAGCTGGTGCAAGCATCGACGAGTCGAAGAGTGGCATTGTGCCCAGGGCGATGTTAGCAGTGAACATATAGTGGAGTGTAGGCTCTGGGGCAGTGCAGTAGCAAATTCTGTTAATAGCCTCCGAGAGTAGGTAGCCCACGGCCAACGTAGAGAGTATGTTGCCGTGCATACCGACACCCAATATCACCACAGCACTCAGCGACATAGTGGCCAGCGAGCTCACAGAAAAGAGCGAGTGGATGATGGTTGCACGAGTCAATCGTAGCGACGTAGCCATAATGAGTATCAGCGAGATAAAGGCCGAGGCTACGGGGTGGCTAACCATAAAATCTTGCATTGCAGGCTGCAGAGGTGCCGACGTCGACATAATGTTGGCGACGTTCTCCTCGAGCGACACAAAGCCGATGACCACCGCTGCGATGGCCACAAGAGAGAGGTAGATAACGCCCTCGTAGAATTTATGTCGTGCAATGTCGAGTATCATACAAGCCACAAAGATAGCGACATTTAGATAATAACCGAAATTTTAGGGCCGTTTTTGCGACAAAAAGGGGAATCTCCCGCTTGAGAGGTTGTCCCGAGTAGGGAAATATAGCTTTATGGAGGAGGTAAAGGTCAAAAATTTTGCGTATTATGAATTTTTTTATACCTTTGCACGACTATATGCCTACATACTTTTTGTTTTAGGCACGACGTAAAGGACGAGTATAACAAATAAATAATAGACTGATTATGAATATTACTAGAGAACAGCGTGAGGGCGGTATTTCAATCTTGAAGATCGTCGTTAACGAGGCAGACTATGGCCAGGCTGTAGAGAACCAGTTGCGTGACTACAAGCGTAAGGCAAATGTTCCAGGCTTCCGTCCTGGTATGGTACCTATGGGCATCATCAAGAAGATGTATGGCAAGCACGTCGTTGCTGAGCAGTCATACCACCTCGCTTCTACAGAGGCTTTCGAGTACTTGAAGAAGGAGAATATCGACTACGTTGGCGACATCATCCCATCTGATGAGCAGGGTGCTTTCGACTTCGAGAACAACACTGAGTTCGAGTTCGTATTCGAGTTCGGCGAGGCTCCAAAGATCAACCTCGACCTCACTGAGAAGGATAAGCTCGTTTACAGCAAGATCAAGGTTGACAAGAAGATGCAGTCTGAGTACCGCACCAACTACTTGCGTCGCTATGGCCGCTTGGTAGATGCTGACAAGGTTACTAGCGATGAGGCGTTGAACGTAACTCTCGACAATGGTGACATCCGCATCGAGGAGGCTTACGTAGGCCTTATCTCTATGACAGAGGAGGAGCGTAAGGAGTGGAAGAACAAGAAGGTTGGCTACAAGACTAAGGTCAACATCAACGAGCTCTACAAGAAGCCTGAGCAGCGTGCTGCAATACTCTCTGTTAAGGAGGAGGAGTTGGAGGGTATCAACCCAGAGTTCGAGTTGGAGATTACTAAGATCCGCCGCTTCGCAGAGCCAGAGCTCAATGAGGAGTTCTTCAAGATGGCATTCCCTGCAGGTAACGTTACCTCTGAGGAGGAGCTCGACAAGTTCTTCGCTGAGGAGATCGAGCGTGAGCTCAAGCGCGAGACTGACTTCATGTTCGTGAACGTTGTTCGCAACTTCATCGTTGAGAAGGCTAACTTGCAGATGCCTGAGGAGTTCTTGAAGCGTTGGTTGTATGTTATCAACGAGGGTAAGTTCTCTCGCGAGGAGATCGAGAAGGACTTTGCTCCATTCCTCAAGATGTTCACTTGGAACTACTTGCAGAAGCACATCGTAACTGAGGCTAACCTCTCAGTATCACCAGAGGAGGCTAAGGCTGAGGCTATGTCATTCGCTCAGATGCAGTTCGCTCAGTATGGTATGCCATCTGCACCAGCTGATATGCTCGAGAACTTCGCTAAGCAGATTATGGACAACAAGGAGCAGTTGCAGAAGATCTACGAGAAGCTCTTCGAGGAGAAGGTTGTAGAGTATGTTCGTGGCAAGGTGAAGGTTTCGGAGAAGGCTGTCTCTGCTGACGACTTCGCTAAGCTCGCCCAGGAGCTTGCATAGTGTAGGCCCTATTTTAAGAGCTTAACTATCACAACCAAATACTTCGACGAATCCTGGGCTTAGGTCTCAGGATTCGTCTTTTTAAGTAGTATAATGCTCCGTAGGTGAGCAACTTAAGTCAAAGAGATATGAAAGAATTTGATAAATTTGCACGTCTGCACTGTGGTATCAACTCGATGACCCTGCACGACTTCCGTGCTCACGCCCAGGGCTACGTCTCGCCAACGATTATCGAGGAGCGTCAGCTCAACGTGGCGGCTATGGATGTGTTCTCACGTCTTATGATGGACCGCATCATCTTCCTTGGTGCTCCTATCTACGACGATGCTGCTAACATCATCCAGGCTCAGCTCCTGTTCCTCGAGTCGGTCGATGCACAGAAGGATGTACAGCTCTATATTAACTCTCCTGGTGGCTCGGTGTCGGCAGGTTTGGGTATCTACGACACTATGCAGCTTGTGTCGTGTGACGTGGCTACAATCTGTACTGGTATGGCCGCTTCGATGGGTGCTGTGCTCCTCACTGCGGGTGCCGAGGGTAAGCGTTCTGCCTTGCCACACTCTCGCGTGATGATTCATCAGCCATTGGGTGGTGTTCAGGGTCAGGCGTCAGATATCGAGATTACTGCTCGTGAGATTGCCAAGACCAAGCGAGAGTTGTACGACATCTTGTCGCACCACTCGGGTGTGAGCCTCGAGAAGATTGAGCAGGATGCCGATCGCGACTACTGGCTCACGGCAGCTGAGGCTAAGGAGTATGGTCTTATCGACAACGTACTCACTAAGCGTAAGTAACAACGAGAAAAATAGAATTAGATGACACAGAAATCACGAAAGGGTGGTGAGCACAAGGGTGGCGTGTGTTCGTTTTGCGGCACTCCTGCTGAGGAGGCTCCGCTGATGTTCAATGGTGCTGACGGATCGATGATCTGCAGCAGCTGCATCGAGCACGGCTATGAGCTACTTGTCGACCACAATATTGTTACCCAGGCGAAGGCTAAGTCGAAGACGGATAAAAAAGCTAAGTTTAAGCCACTTACCAAGGCCGATATTATGCGTCCAGCAAGCATCAAGAGCTTCCTCGATGACTATGTCATTGGCCAGGATGCGGCAAAGCGTTATATGTCCGTGGCTGTATATAACCACTATAAGCGACTCATCAACCAGGGTAAGACCGAGGATGTGGAACTCGATAAGTCGAATATTGTGCTTGTTGGTCCTACGGGTACGGGTAAGACCCTCTTGGCACGCACCATTGCTCGCCTCTTGAATGTCCCATTCACCATTGTTGATGCTACGGCACTCACACAGGCGGGTTATGTTGGTGAGGATGTTGAGAGCATCTTGTCGCGTCTCTTGCAGGCTGCCGACTACGACGTTGCAGCGGCAGAGCGAGGTATCATCTTCATCGACGAGGTCGATAAGATTGCTCGTAAGGGCGATAATCCCTCAATCACTCGCGACGTTTCGGGCGAGGGTGTGCAGCAGGCACTCCTCAAGATTTTGGAGGGATCTGTTGTGAATGTCCCACCACAGGGTGGACGTAAGCACCCCGATCAGCAGTATATCCAGGTGAACACCACGAACATCTTGTTTATCTGTGGTGGTGCCTTTGATGGTATCGAGAAGAAGATTGCTCAGCGTATGAATACCAACGCCATCGGCTATGGCTCGACCACGAAGCAGCGTCTCGATGAGAAGAATATTATGTCCTACATCTTGCCTCAGGACTTGCGTAGCTTTGGTCTTATTCCTGAGCTTATCGGCCGTCTGCCAGTGCTCACATATATGGAGCCACTCGGCCGCGAAGCTCTCCGCTCGATTCTCACCGAGCCTAAGAACTCGATTATTCGCCAATATGAGTGCTTGATGCGTCTCGATGGTATCGAGCTCAAGTTCGATGCCGAGGTTCTCGACTTTATCGTTGATAAGGCCCTTGAGTATAAGCTCGGTGCTCGAGGCTTGCGTTCAATCTGCGAGGCTATTATGATGGATGTTATGTTCGACCTACCTCAGGGCGAGGGTGAGTTCCGCATTACGCTCGACTATGCTCGCGAGAAGGTTGAGAAGGGAGCCTTCCTTCAGGAGTAGCGGATATATATACTATATAAATTACGGCTGTCATTGCGGTGACAGCCGTTTTTGTTTTCTCGGATTAAAACTCCGCTTTGCTCTCAAGTCTAAGTATCTCGCCCGTTGTGGGGTGCGTAAACTCTAAGGTCTCGGCGTGGAGCATTAGACGCTTGTCGCTCTTGCCGTAGATGTCGTCACCTACAATTGGCGTGCCAAGACCCTCGGCGTGGGCGGCGTGTACGCGTAGCTGATGTGTGCGACCAGTGATGGGGTAGAGGCGTATGCGTGTACGCCCCGCTGCGTAGCCCTCTACCTCAAAGTGCGTGAGTGCCGAGCGACCATCTGCTGCAACCATCTGTCGTGGACGGTTGTCGTAGTCGAGCTTCAGGGGTAGGCTTATCTCTCCGCTTTTAGCCTCGACAATGCCCTCTAAAATAGCGACATAGCTCTTCTTTACGGAGCGTGCTATAAACTGCTTCTGCAGTGCTTCGTGCACAGCCTTGCTCTTGGCGATAATGAGTATTCCCGATGTAGACTGGTCGAGACGGTGCACAATCATCGCCTCGCTATAACGCTCCTCGGCCCACTCCTCAGCGGAGCGAACGCCCGACTTACCGCGTACTGAGAGCATCCCACTCGGTTTGTCGATGGCAATAATATCCTCGTCCTCCCAGACAATCTTTGGCTCAGGGGCGACAATCTCTAAGAGTGGGTTAGGCTCTACGTCGAGACCCTTCAGCATATGCTCCAATATCGGCTTGCACTTGCCGTTGCACGCGGGGTAGAACAATCCGTGCTGACGTACCTCGCCTCGTGGGGAGTTGCCCCACCAGAACTCGGCCATTGCCACAGGGCGGAGTCCGCTCTTGAAGGCGTACTGCAGTAGCTTGGGTGCGGCACACTCGCCAGCACCTGCGGGTGGTATCTGCTGTGCCGTAGGGGCAAATATCGAGCATAGGTCACGCTCCTCGCCGCGGATGTTGAGCATTCGGAACTCGGCGAAGAGTCGCATCTGCAGTTCGTGGGAGCGTCGCTGTCTCTCGAGTTTTAGCTCGTCGATGACTGCTTGCAGTTTGGCAAGGTGCTCTGTTGCAGTGTCGATTCGCTCCCTGATTGCTCGCCTCTGGCGTGTCGCCTCGGCCTTCTCGTGCTGCGACTCGAGTATCAGAGCCTTCTCATCGTAGTTGCCACTGCTGCGTAGCTTGCTGCGATGCTCCTTACCCTCGGCAAGATGTACCTTTATAGCTTCGAGCTCCGCTTTGGCCTCACGCTTGATACGTTCCAAGTCATTCTGAGCCTTGAGTAGCTCCCCGCTCGACTCCAAAGTCTTGATTTGGCGGTTGATAGCGGAGATGTTTGCCTCCTCGAGTTTGAAGAAGTCGCCAGGGCGTAGCATATCGTAGACTGCTGGCACGAAGTATTCGTGGTCGTTACATCCCGCGAGATTGCCAGAGTATGCTGCCAAGAAGCCCACCTCGCCCTCTTGCTCGACAACCAGCACGCCAAACATCTTACCACAGTTGAGCTCCTCGTGCCACTCGTGACGTGAGGAGATGTAGCGTTGCACCTCCTCGGCGGCAAGCACCGCAAGGGGGTGAGGCGTGTAGTGGTGGGGGTAGGTAAACTGTTTGGGCAGCTCGATGCCCTCGATGTCGGATGTGAAGCGATGTAGCATACCTATGTTAATATATAATGCAAAGTTAACTCTTTGTGCCGATATCGCAATACATCATTACCAAAAAAAGGCTGCCACCGCGGTGACAGCCTTTCTAATTTAAGCAAGGTGTTGATTACTTAACGTACTCGAACTCCTTAGACTCGTTGAGCTTACATACTGCTGAGTTAGCAACATCCCAACGGCCGTTAGCATCCTTAGCAGAAACTACAACAAGAACCTCCATATTCTCGTAGTTCCACTTTGTAGAGATGATAGGAAGCTCGAAAGCGATGTCGTAAGTATCACCCTCGTTGAGAACGCCGATTGAGTCACCCTGAACGTTTGTCTTAGAGTACTCGTGAGACATATTACGGAGTGCGTGGTTGTAGATCTTGTGGTAGTCCTTAGTAGCACCTGCCTGGTTAGGGCTGTAGATGTCGCTCTCGAGCAACCAAGCGGTAACCTTGTACTCCTTAGACTTAGCAGCCTTAATCTGAGCTGCAGCGTAGATGCAAGTAGCGTCGCCAGTTACAGCCATAGAGATACCTACATCAGCACCATCCTTCTTAACATAGTTCTGAAGAACGCTGATAACGTTTGTGTAGCCGTAGCCACTTGACTTGCCGTAGAAGTTAACCAAGATGGAAGGGTAGCCTGAGATAAAGCTGCTCTGGAACTCGTTGAGGGCGTTAGCTGCAGCAGAGTTACCTGGGTCGCCACCAGCGTAATAACCAGCGTGGCAAGTAACCTCGTTGTAGTACTGGCACCACTCAGTGTTCTCCAAGGTCTTGAGCTGCTCAGTAGCCTGTGGGCAGTAACCGCAGTTAACACCTGTCTGGTCGATTACGAGTGAACGGTGGTTGAACGTAAGGTTCTCTGGCTGTGGGTCAGCAGGAACCTCAGGAACCTCAGCCATAACAACTACAGTAACGTAGTTAGAGTTCTTTGAACCGAGAGTTGCAAAGAATGAGTATGAGCCAGACTCAGAGAGAGTAACCTTTGAGCCAACCTCATTGAAATCACGGTCGTAGATGTTTGACTGAGCAGTTACATCCTGACCATCAGCGTCAGTTACGGTGAATGTTACCTCCTCACCCATCTTCACAGCAGCCTTGTCAGCAGCGAGAGTGATATCGCCAGTAGGAGTTGGTGTGTTACCGCCAGTACCTGGATCCTCAGGGTTTACTACTGGCTCACAAGCTGCAAAAGAGAGTGCAGCGAGTGCGAATGCAAAAAACTTTGTAAGTTTCATAATTGTTAATGGTTTTAAATAGTTTAGAAATATGATTTTAGTTATTTGTAATCGTATGTAACAACATCGTTCATTGGGCAGATGGCAACGTTAGCAACCTCAAACTTGCCCTTTGAGTTCTTAGCACTCACGATGATCATAACCTTGAGGTTCTCGCGTACCCACTTGTTGCCGACAATCTTGAGCGTGAGAGCTGTAGATACTGTCTGGCCTGCAGCGATAGTGCCAAGGTCAAGACCTGAGATGTCGTTGCTTGTTACACGCTGACGGATGGCGTTGTCGTGGGTGTTCATCCACTCCTCAGTGGCATTTGTCTGTTTTGCATAGATGCCATCCTCCAACAACCAAGCGGTGATGCGGTACTCATTCTCGACAGCTGCCTTAACCTCAGTGTTGACGATAACCGATGTAGATGCGAGTGTTGCAGCAGCAGCGATACCTGCATCAGCACCCTCAGCCTTCCACAAAGCATCGATCTGGCTCATAATGTGGGCGTCGTTGTAGCTCGATGTTGTGCTGTGGTAGAAGTTGTAGGTGAGCGTAGGGTATGCATTCACACCGTGGTGGCTCGATACAACATTTGCAGCACCAGAGTATGCTGGGTCACTCGATGAGTAGGTGTGAGCCATAGCCTCATAGTACTTAGAGTGGTAGTCGCCAGTCTCTGCAACTGTCTTAAGAGCCTGCATCATCTGAGGGCAGTAGCCACAGGTGTTACCAGTGTGGTCAACGAGCAAGATGCGGTGGTTGAACGATGTGTTTGCTGGCTGGCCATCCTCAGGCAATGCTGGGATTGTAGGCACAACACTAACCTTGATTGATGAGGTAATGATGTCGCCAACAACAGCATAGAACTCATAATCACCATCCACTGTAGGGATGAATGGGTTAGATACCACTACATAGTCGTGCGACTTGTCGTAGATGGTAGCCGCTGTTGTGAGGTCTGTGCCATCGGTTGCAGTAACTGTAAACTCGATAGGGGTGTTAACCTCTACAGAGTTGTTGTTTGCTGTGAGCACAGCCTCGCCTGTAGGCTTAACGTCGTCACCACCTGTAATAGGCTCGCAAGCAACGATAGCCAAAGCGGCAAGTGCAAGAGCGAAAAATTTAGTAAGCTTCATAACTTAGTATTCTAATATATTAGAATGAAAGGGTCATTGTAAGGTTCACACCTGTGTATGCTGGCTGGAAGCGGCAAACACCACCTGAGCAGACATAACCTGCACGGTTACGACCGTAAGAGAGCTGTGCACGGAAGCTCTTGTATGTGAAGCTTGCACCTACCTGGTAGTAGTGCAACAAGTAGTTCTTACCCTCGTAGTTCTCGTCGTAGAAGAAGTTACCGTATGAGCTATTCTCATCTCCCATAGGCTCGCAGTTCCACATATCGCTAACGTAGAAGCTGAACATTGGAGCGAGGTTGTACTCAAGAGTTGCAGCTACCCAGTCACCCTCGTAGTCGTTAGATGCAAGGTACTGAAGCTCAGCACGCATAGAGTGCTTCTTGTTGAACTTGTAGGTAACATCACCCACGAAGATGTGTGAACTGCAGTAGAGAGCGTGCTCAGAGTCGTAGTGGTTGATCTCCTCGTCCCAACGCTGGAATGAGTAGAGGATGGTAGTCTTAAGCTGACGGTTCCACTGACGCTCTACGTCGAAGTTAGCGTCGATCCATACGTTGCGACCCTTGATCTCCTTCTGCATCATCTGGCTGTGGTGATTCATAGAGTTGAACATCGAGAAGTTAGCGTGGAAATTCCAGTACTTACCGCGTGCCTTAGGGTTGCGTAATGAGTAGTACAAGTCGATCTGACCGCCAATCTCACCACCTGTGTGAACGCTTGAACCACGGTATGGGTTGAGGTTAGCAAGCGAGTAGGTGTGCTGACGAGTAAGAAGTGGAAGGTAAATCATAGAGTTACCACCGCCGATACCCTGCTGTGTGAACTCGATGAATGTTGTCATATTCTCCTGACGACGGAACGATGCCGAAGCCGTGAAACGCTTGTAGTTGTAGCCGAGGTCAACGCTGATAACGTTACCCTTAGCTGCGTTCAACATAGGGTTGTAGATGTCGTTGTTGAGCTTTGCTGCGTACTCACCACGAAGTGAGAAGCCAGCAACCTCGAAGTTAAGACGACCAGAAACCATATTGAGGATGTCGCTATCAACGCCCTGAACGAAATTGTCAGCTGGGAAGTTAACAGATGCATCCTTCTGGTAGCGACCAACATAGCTACCCTCGATGCCGATAACGCCATTGTTCCAACCCACCATATCAGAGATTGACAACGAGAGGTCTGCACCCCATACAGTGCTCTTCGAACGTACGTCGTAGAGGCGTGGCAAACCTGCCAAAGCCTTGAAGCTCACCATATTGTTGTAGTTGTAGTGAACGCGAGCACCTGCCAAAGAGTTGTTGAAGCCCAAGGCACGATCCTCGTAAGCACGGAAGATATAGCCGTTACCAAACTGGTCGTACAAGTCGCCAAGACGAACACCCCAGTTCTGATCCTCCCACTGAACATACTTCGAGAGGAACATATTGAACTTAGAGTCACGAATGCCGTAGGTGTAGAAGTCGTAGCCGTACAACGCTGGGAGGTAGCCATCTACCTGAACACCTGCCGAGAAACGACCGAGAGAGTAGTCAACCTTGAGGTAGTCGTTAGAACCGAAGTCGCCGTACTTACGCTGCTCAGGCTTAACAAGACCAATCTCCTCGAGGGTTCTATCTTTTGTGTAGTAAGAGCTGTTGCTCTCCAAGGCGATAGTCACCTGACCCTCGCCAGCCTTAATCTGTGCTGAAGCCTCGTTCGAGAAGAGTGAAGCAGCGGCAAAAAGGCTGATAAAAAGTAAAAATTTCTTCATTCCGGAAAGTTTATATTTTGGCACAATGGGAGTTGCAGTCGCCTACAACTCCCTATGCCATAGTTTATCGAACTAAATTACTTAATAGACTTGATCTCCTCGAAGAGCTTCTGCTCGCTACCTGGAGTGTAGCCTGAGTGTGAAGCGATGATGTTACCGTTGCCATCAACCACGAATGTGTGTGGGGTGAGGCTCACGTTCATAGCACGCTTGAGATCCTGGTTCTTGTCGTAGAGGCAGATGTAGTCGTCCCAACCGTTGCCAGAGGTCATAGCACGAGCACGGCTAACGCTACGAGCATCGTCTACAGAGACTGCAACAACCTTGAACTCTACCTCCTCCAACCACTCTGGAAGATAGTCGTTGATAGCGTTGAGCTCCATAATGCAAGGCTTGCAAGTAGTAGCCCAGAATGAGATGATCATTGGAGTGCCATCAGCGAGCTCCTTGATAGAGACCAATTTACCCTCCTGGTTCTCAACCTTAACATCTGGAAGTGACTGAGCCGAAGCTGTGAAGCCCATAACAAGGGCGAGCATCAAAAACAAAAACTTTTTCATTGTTGTAATAATGTTTAGTTAATAATTATTTCAAACCCAATTTTGGCGTACAATCAGCAAGTTGCCCGCTATACTAACGCTTGTAAACTACTGTTTGGTATTCAGCGACTTACATTTTGCGTACACCCTTATCTATTTTATTCGTGTGCAAGATAGTGATTTTCTCGCAAACTTGAGCATTTTTTTTTGAAAAAATGGGCGAACCGACCAAAATTGGGGTTGAATGGCACGATAAAGAACTATTCGTGAGGCTTTAGTAGATGTTGCGCTGCGTGATATCAAAAATTTTGTTATCTTTGCCAAAATAACATTCGTGTCACACAAAAACTAACTTGAATAATGAGAATTTTTAGACTTTTAAACCTTGTGTTGCTGGTTGCTATGCTCTCTGTGTTAACGGCTTGTAAACCAGAGGTTAATAGAGCAAGCATCATCACTGTTGAGAATGGCCAGTTTATGCGTAACGGCAAGCCGTACTACTTCGTGGGAACAAACTTCTGGTATGGTGCTATCCTCGGTTCTGAGGGTGAGGGTGGCAATCGTGAGCGTCTTGTCAAGGAGCTTGACTTTATGAAGGCTAACGGCATCGATAACCTCCGTGTGTTGGTAGGTGGTGAGGGTGAGAATGGCCTCTTGGGTAAGATTGAGCCTAACCTCCAGCCTACACCAGGCGAGTATAACGACGATGTGTTGGCAGGTCTCGACTTCCTGCTTATGGAGCTCGGCAAGCGTGAGATGACAGCTGTACTCTACTTTAATAATGCGTGGGAGTGGAGTGGTGGCTTTACGCAGTATGTCGCTTGGGCTAACGAGACTCCAGTGCTTGTACCACGTGTCGACGGCTGGTTTTCGTATAATGAGTTTGCAGGTGAGTTCGTTCGTAACGATCGTGCTAAGGAGATATTTTATAATCACTTGCGTTATATTATTTCTCGAACAAATCGCTATACTGGCGTCAAGTATATCGATGATCCAGCCATCTTCTCTTGGCAGATTTGTAACGAGCCTCGTGCCTTCAGTGCTACACGCGAGGGTGAAAACCAGGAGGCCTTTGCTGAGTGGATTGCTACCTCGGCAAAACTTATCCGCGAGCTAGACCCTAACCATATGATCTCGACTGGCTCGGAGGGTTACTACGGCTGTGAGTGGAGTATGGAGCTCTGCGAGAAGATTCACGCCCTCGACGAGATTTCGTATGTCAACTGCCACGTTTGGCCATACAACTGGAAGTGGATGCGTGGCGATGCTATGCGTGAGGATTTGCAGAAGTCGTGCGAGAATACAGAGGAGTATATCAATATGCACCTCGAGCTTGGTCGTAAGATTGCAAAACCTGTTGTTGTTGAGGAGTTTGGTATGCCTCGCGACAATATGGATTTCCACAAGGGTAGCCCAGTTACTTGCCGCGATATGTACTACACATTCGTATTTGATCTTATCGTCAAGGCACGTCAGGCAAATGATGTATTTGCGGGTTGCAACTTCTGGAGCTGGGGTGGTTATGCAGAGACCCACGTCGAGGACCACGAGTACTGGGCTAAGGGCGACGACTATACTGGCGATCCAGCACAGGAGCAGCAGGGTCTGAACTCTATCTTTGTGGAGGATGAGTCGACAATGTCTATCATCCGTGAGACAAACCGTCAGTTGGGTAATATTGCTGAGTAACAGTCTAATACAAGGTACTATGCAGCGTCTGAGGCTATCGTTTATCGTCTTTGTCTTGCTCCTTGTAGGCTCGTTGCCGCTTGGGGCAAAGGGTCTTCACGAGGTGCGTGTTGTATGTACCAACGACTGGGTCTATGAGGATGAGGCATTCTTTAATGTAATGCTCGCAGCGGGCGAGCGTGGTGCTTCGGGCAAGCTGACCTTGGCAATTGCAACAGACAAGGGCTTTGAACTTGAGTATTACGAGCAGAGCTATCAGATTGCTGCGGGCGAGCCTTGCCAGGTGCAGTTCCTCGTAGATGATCTCGATGCGGGATTCTACATTGCCACGCTCTACGACGATGGTGTCAAGTTCAAGAGCTTCAATTTTGGTGTTCGCCCCGATGAAATCTCGTCGCCACGCGATGCTAAGGCCGACTTCTGGTCGTTCTGGCAGCAGAGCCTCAATGAGCTTGCTGCAGTAGAGCCAGAGTATAAACTCACGCTCGACACTAAGCTCTCGGGACGTCTGCGTAATGTCTATGTTGTGGAGATGAAGTCGTGGGGTGGTGAGACCATTCGCGGCTACTGGGCAGTACCTAAGGCTGTGGGTAAATATCCCGTTGTGGTGACCTATATGGGTTATGCTGCACGCGTCTGGGCTCCCAGCGGAGACCGAAATGGCGATCGTGTTGAGTTTATCCTCTCGATACGCGGTCAGGGACTAAACACACCATATAACACCTACGGCGAGTGGATGTGCTATGGCCTTGATAATAAGGAGCATTACTACTATCGTGGAGCATTCCTCGACACTGTTCGTGCCATCGACTTTGTCTGTTCACGCCCCGAGACTGACACGCGTTGCATTCTGCTTGAGGGTGGCTCGCAGGGTGGCGCTCTGACACTTGCTGCCGCATCGCTCGATAGTCGTGTGGTGGGTGCTGCACCTTACGTCCCCTTCCTCTCGGATTTTCGCGACTACTTCGAGATTGTCGACTGGCCAGCATCCAAGTATTTTGCTGAAGCTAAGCGTCTTGGCATCAGTCGCGATGCTATGTACGACGTGCTTGCCTACTTCGATATTAAGAATCTTGCGGAGCATATCACCTGCCCTGTGATTATGGGATTTGGTCTTCAGGATGTCATCTGTCCTCCGCATACAAACTTTGCAGGCTACAACGCTATCACCTCGCCAAAGCAGTGGATTGTATTCGCTGAGAAGGGTCACAACGTAGGCTTTGAGCGTCGCTGGATAGATGCTCGTGAGGCATTCTTCAAAAAGATCATTGCCGAGAAGACGAAGTAGTCTTGGGAAACAAAAAAAAGGTGGACAATCCTCAAGGGGATTGTCCACCATCTGTTTTATAATGCTTTGAGCTATATCTGCTTACGCATTCGTGCTACGGGGATGTCGAGCATCTCGCGATACTTAGCAACCGTGCGGCGTGCAATGCGATATCCGCGGTCGTTGAGGATGTCCATAAGGTTCTCGTCTGTAAGCGGATGACGCTTATCCTCTGCGTCGATACACTCTTTGAGGATGGTCTTAATCTCGTGGCTCGATACCTCTTCGCCCGATGAGGTGTGCATAGCCTCTGAGAATAGCGACTTCAACAATATTACGCCAAAGGGAGTCTGGATATACTTGCTGTTTACCACACGCGAGATTGTCGAAACATCGAGCTCTGTGCGGTCGGCAATATCCCTGAGAATCATTGGTTTGAGCTTGCTCTTATCGCCATCCTGGAAGTACTCACGCTGGAAATCGAGGATGGTCTGCATCGTACGCATTAGTGTGTCGTGACGCTGCTTGATGGCTGAGATAAACCACTTTGCCGAGTCGATCTTCGATTTTACGAACTGCACAGCCTCTTTGTCTTCGGCCTTGATGGTGCCGTCGGGAGCGACCATATCCTTGATCATATCGCGGTAGCGGCGTGAGATACGAACCTCGGGGATGCCCTGCGAGTTGAGCATCAGGCGTAGCTCGCCATCGTTGTTGTCCAGTAAGAAGTCGGGCGTGATGTATGGCGAGGTGTCGATACCACCCTCGGCATAGAGGTTGCCAGGCTTTGGTGAGAGGCTGCGTATGTACTCTATAGCATCGCGGAACTCCTCCTCTGTAACACCAAGGCGTGCTATAAGACGCTCGTAGTGCTTCTTGGCAAAGGAGTCAAAGTGCTGTGCAACAATTCTCTGTGCGAGTCTCTTTGTTGTGCTGTCCAGTATCTGCTGACGCATCTGCAACAACAAGCATTCCTGCAGTGAGCGTGCTCCGATGCCTGCGGGTTCGAGCTCTTGTACAATGCCGAGTATTCGTTCAAGTTCCTCGATGCTCACCTCAAGACCACGCGTAAAGGCGAGGTCGTCCGAGAGCGAGGCGAGGTCGCGACGTAGGTAGCCATCATCGTCGATACTGCCGATGATATATGCCGCTACGACAAGCTCAAACTCCGTGAGAGAGCGGAAGCGTAGCTGCTCGACGAGTGACTCGGCGAGTGAGCGACCCTCGGAGATGTATACTGGACGCTGCTTGTCATCTTTCGAGAAGTTGTTGACACGCGACTTGTAGGATGGTGTGTCATCCTCGCGACCGATATACTCCTCGACAGATATCTTCTGAGGCTCTTCGCCCTCCTGCTCTTTAGTCTCAGGCTCCTCCTCCAACACGATGTTCTCCTCGATTTCACGCTTAATACGCTCCTCGAGCTGCATAGTGGGCAGCTCCAGAAGTTTTATCATCTGAATCTGTTGCGGCGAGATTTTGGTCTGCAGTGCAATAGTCTGTTGAAGTCGGTTTGCCATATAACTATATTATTATTAATCCTCCCTAAACGAAGAAGTCGCATAACATAGCCCCTCGGTCGATCGACCAAGAGCCTCTGTTAGACGGCTTCTTCATACGTTTGTGTGGGTAGGCTTAGAACTCAGCGTTCTTTGGGGTACGAGGGAATGGAATCACATCGCGGATGTTACCCATACCTGTCACAAAGAGCAAGAGACGCTCGAAGCCGAGACCGAAACCTGAGTGAGGTGCAGAACCCCAACGACGTGTGTCGAGGTACCACCACAACTCCTTGCGGCTCATTCCCAACTCGTCAACTCTTGCACAAAGCTTGCCAAAGTCTGCCTCACGCTCCGAACCACCGATAATTTCGCCAATCTGTGGGAACAAAACGTCCATAGCACGTACGGTCTTGCCATCCTCGTTCTGCTTCATATAGAAGGCCTTGATCTCCTTTGGATAGTTGATCAAGATAACTGGACGCTTGAAGTGCTCCTCAACAAGGTAACGCTCGTGCTCAGACTGCAAGTCGCAACCCCACTCGCAAGGGAACTCGAACTTCTTACCTGATGCCTTCAAAATCTCGATACCCTCGGTGTAATTGAGGCGTACGAAGTCGTTGTCGAGAACAAACTGGAGACGCTCCAAGAGACCCTTGTCCCACATCTTGTTCATAAACTCGAGATCCTCGCGGCAGTTCTCCAAGGCGTAGCGAATCAAATACTTGAGGAAGTCCTCAGCGAGATCCATATCGTCCTGCAACTCGTAGAAGGCCATGATCTCCTTTGGATAGTTGATCAAGATAACTGGACGCTTGAAGTGCTCCTCAACAAGGTAACGCTCGTGCTCAGACT
>JAFYSI010000053.1 GCA_017559425.1 Alistipes sp. | reverse complement strand
TTATGGGACAAGGAGATAGAGGGTTATCGAACCATAAATGAGAACTATGCTCTCAGTATAATTAGTAGAATGTCAGAGAGTTATAAAAATAAAAAAGAGGAAAATTCTCTCGAAAATTCCTCTTTCTTATCAGAGTGCGGATAAAGGGACTCGAACCCCCACGCCTCTCGGCATCAGATCCTAAGTCTGACGTGGCTACCAATTACACCATATCCGCAAGGATCTCGCTTCTCAGACCACTAACCCAGTGGCTTAAAGCGTTGCAAAGGTAAAAAACTTTTGTAATATACACAACACCTTAGGCATATTTATTTTATTTTTTGTAATTTTGTCGGATAAAACAAGATTATATGCCAAAGACAATCACCCTGCAACTATCCCCAAAGCAGGCCGCCGATGAGAAATTCTATATAGCTCGTGCAGCACAAATGCTTAGCATTCGCCAGGGCGACATTGCCCTTGCTCGCGTCGTTAAGCGTTCGATAGATGCACGCCAGCGTATGGCCAAGGTCAACCTAACACTCGAGATATATGTCGACCAGGATCCTCAGCCAGCACCTCTAAACTTCGATTACCCCTCGGTAGATAATGGTACAGAGGTTATCGTCGTGGGCTCAGGTCCTGCAGGACTATTTGCCTCGCTACGCCTTATCGAGTTGGGATTCAAGCCTATACTCCTTGAGCGTGGCAAGTCTGTATTGTCGCGTAAGCACGACATCGCACAGATCAACCGCGGTGGCAGCGTAGATCCCAACTCTAACTACGCCTTTGGCGAGGGTGGTGCCGGCACATTCTCCGATGGCAAGCTCTTCACACGAAGCAAAAAGCGTGGCGACTACAACAAGGCCCTGCAGACACTCGTGTGGCACGGTGCGAACCCCGCAATCTTATACGAGGCACACCCACACATTGGTACCGACAAGCTCCCACGCATCATCTCGAACATCTGTCGTACTATCACCGAGCACGGTGGTAAGGTTCTCTTCGAGAGCCGCGTATCGGGATTTGTGCTCAAGTGTGGACGCATCACTGGCGTGAAGGTTGGGGACAATACCATCGAGGGTGCTGCCGTAGTATTGGCTACAGGACACTCGGCACGCGACATCTACGAGTTACTCTACTCCTCAGGCATCGCCGTCGAGGCTAAGCCATTTGCTATGGGTGTGCGTATCGAGCACCCGCAGCGTCTTATCGACAGCATCCAGTATCACCGCGACGAGCGTGGCGAGTGGCTGCCTGCAGCGAGCTATTCGCTTGTTAGTCAGGAGGCCGGTCGTGGCGTATACTCATTCTGTATGTGTCCAGGAGGCTTCATCGTGCCAGCTATGACAGACACGACACAGTCGGTGGTCAACGGTATGTCGCCAAGTGGTCGTAACTCAGCATTCGCCAACTCGGGTCTTGTCACCGAGGTACGTCTCGAGGACTTCGCTCACCTTCGTGAGCAGTGGGGCGAGCTCGCGGGACTCCGTTACCAGCAGCTCTTTGAGGAGCTTGCACGCGAGCATAGTGGCGACCGTCAGGTAGCCCCTGCACAGCGAGTATCCGACTTTGTTATGGGCCGTGAGTCACGCACACTACCACGCACATCATATATCCCAGGCCTCACACCATCTCGCCTTGATAGGTGGATGCCCGAGGAGATTGGAGCAAGACTACGCAGTGGTATCGCTACGTTTGGTCGTAAGATGAAGGGCTTTGTTACCGACGAGGCTATCGTCGTGGGCGTAGAGTCACGAACATCGACACCAGTACGCATACCTCGTGATCCTGAGACACTTATGCACACACAGGTCAACGGTCTCTTCCCTGCGGGCGAGGGTGCTGGCTACGCTGGTGGTATCGTCTCTGCCGCACTCGATGGCGAGCGTATCGCCGACGCCGTGGCACGCTACTGCAAGGCACACAACCTATAGTCGGGAGCAGTGACCCCTGCAATCATCATATCGACACTTGTTGGCTACGTCGCCCTCCTCTTCTTTGTGGCGTGGCGAAGCAGCCGTAATAGCGACAGCCGTAGCTTCTTTACTGGTGGCCGCTCGACACATCGCGTGGTCGCCGCCATAGCTATGGTAGGTGCTGCGATGTCGGGCGTTACATATATCTCCGTTCCTGGCACTGTTGCTGCCGACAACTTTTCATACCTCCAGACCTGCTTAGGCTTCGTGGTGGGCTATGCAGTAATCGCCTACCTACTCATTCCGCTATACTATCGTCTTGGCGTGGTATCACTCTACGAATACCTCGACCAACGCTTCGGCATCACAGCTCATCGCACGGGCGCTTGGCTCTTCTTCATCTCGAAGATTGCCTCGGCATCGCTCAGGGCCTTTGTTGTCTGCGTGGTGCTGCAGGGACTGCTCTATGATAAGTTTGACATTCCGTTTGTGGTGAATGCTGGCGTGATGATGACCCTCGTATGGCTCTATACACGTCGTGGAGGTGTTAAGTCGGTGGTGTGGGTCGAGATGCTCAAGACCATCTTGATGGTCATAAGCGTTGCTCTGTGCATTATATTTGTAATCAAAGCCTTAGATACAGATATTGGAGGTGCCATACGTCAGATTGCCGACAGCGACTACTCTCAGATTCTCCATACAGACAACCCTCTTGACCGCCGATACTTTTGGAAGCAGTTCGTCGCGGGCATATTTCTTGTCGTGGCGATGACGGGCCTCGACCAGGATATGATGCAGACAATTCTCTCGTGCCGCACGCAGCGTGATGCTCAGCGAAGTATGATCAGCTCAATTGCTATTCAGGTGGTGGTCATCACCCTATTCTTGATGCTCGGAGCACTCTTATATATATATATAGGTAGCCGCGGCCTTTGCGTCGAGCGTGGCGACGACCTATTCGGCTTTGTGGCCACAGAGTGTGGACTCCCTATCGTTGCTGGCGTGCTCTTCCTACTAGGTCTTGTGGCCTCGACCTACTCATCGGCAGGCTCGGCACTTACAGCCCTGACGACATCGTTCACGATTGATATTCTTAAGAGGAGGGATAGCGACAAGGTGATCACAACACGCAAGCGTGTGCATATCTCCATTGCCGCAGCAATGACGCTTATCATCGTTATATTTAATCAGTGGAGTGGTGCCAGTGCGATAACGCTCATCTTTACTATGGTGAGCTACACCTATGGTCCGCTTCTCGGACTCTTCTGCGTCGGATTGTTCACGCGTCGCAGGCCACAGGGATGGTCGATACCTCTGCTCTCCCTGGCAGCACCCGCAATGAGCTACGCTATAGCAAAGAACTCAGCCACGTGGTTTGGCGGCTACCAGTTTAGCTACGAGATTCTGATTGTCAACGCATTTATAATGTTCTGCGGCCTTCTACTCCTCTCCAAGAGAGATACTAACGCTGAGCGATAAACTCTATTTTTGAGGCTACGGCATAACCCTCATCGTAGAGGTCGACAAGATGCGATATATCACGCTCCATACGCCCCACGGCGATAGGCTTCTCAGGGCGGATAACAAGCATACGACCCTCTGCCTCGAGCCTCTCAACAAGCTCAATGTCATCATTATATCGGCCATTGCGACTTGCAATAGCCTCTCTTAGTGCTGGATAACGTCGATAGGCAAATGGTGGGATCCAGCTCCTCGTGCCACTCTTGCGATAGCCACTATTTCGTGTGAGCACCAGGCATAGATTGTCGTAGCCGCACTCCATAGCACGACGCACAGGCAGCGAGTCGGCAATACCGCCGTCGAGCATAGGACGTCCGTCGACATAGCTTATTGGCGTGACAAAAGGGAGACTACTCGACGCCTTGACAATGTCGATGATACGCTCCGCAGAGCGTGGCTCGTGAAGATAGCAGGCCTCGCCCGTGATGCAGTCTGTGGTGACCATCTCGAAATGGGTGGTGCTCGTCTGGTAAGCCTCGTAGTCGTAGGGAATAATCTCTGTTGGGAACTTATGGAACAGCAGGTCGAAGTCCATAATATTACGCTTGGTTAGCAAGTGTCGAAAGCCGATGTAGCGATACTTCTCCAGTAGGTCGATGTTGCTGAAACGTGCCCTACCTCGCTGATGCGAGACGTAGGAGAGACCGTTGCAAGCACCCGCACTCACACCTATAGCGTATGGAAACTCTATGCCTCGATCCATAAAGCTATCGAGCACACCACAGGTGAAGACACCACGCATACCTCCACCCTCGAGCACAAGTCCCGAGTGAGAGTTAAGCGTGTATTTCTTATTCGCGGCCATCTGTAAATTATGCTATTGAGCAATACTCGTGCAAAGATAGAACATTTTTCTGTTAATTAGAACCAAGAGATGTTCTGAAGGAGTAGGTAGAGTCGTAAGATTAGAGAATTTAGGAAGTTTAAGAGACATAATGAAAAACGTCAAACTCACTACTCTCCTTAAATTTCCTAGACTCACCACACACAACCTACATTTGGTGCCGATAAAGAGAAAGAGCGGATGGGACATACTTGACGTATTTCCCATTCACTATTTTAATTGAAATGTCGAAGTAGACACCTTATCGCAATAAACTAAATTTGTTGTTAGAAGGCGTCTAATTTGGTGCCGATAAAGAGAAAGAGCGGATGGGACATACTTGACGTATTTCCCATTCGCTCTTTTGATTGAGGTGCCGAAGTAGACACCTTATCACAATAAATTACCAGATGACTACACGCTCATCCTCAGACATATACATCGCATCACCCTCTGTAATACCGAAAGCATCGTACCAAGACTGGATGTTACGCAATGTAGCGTTTACACGGTTGATACCGAGTGAGTGAACGTCGACCTTTGTGAGACGCTCCTTCTCCTGGTCAGTGATATTCTGAGCCCAGAGAGTAGCGTAGCCAATATAGAAACGCTGCTCGCCAGTGAAGCCGTCGATATCCTCAGGACGACCATCAGCCCAAGCGTAGTCAACAAGACCTGTGAATGCAAGGCGGAGACCACCCTGGTCAGCAATATTCTCACCCAAAGAGAACTTACCATCGGCGTTCAAACCTGGGAGGATCTCGATAGCATTGAACTGGTCAACGAGCACCTGTGTCTTCTTCTCGAATGCTGCACGGTCCTCAGCAGTCCACCAGTCGTTCATATTACCCACCTTGTCGAACTGTGAACCCTGGTCATCGAAGCCGTGAGTCATCTCGTGAGCGATAACCACGCCGATAGCACCATAGTTTACAGCATCGTCAGCATCTGGGTTGTAGAATGGAGGCTGGAGAATAGCTGCTGGGAAGCAGATCTCGTTTGTTGTAGGCATATAGTAGGCGTTAACCATCTGAGGTGGCATCATCCACTTCTCGCGGTCTACAGGCTTACCTACCTCTGACATAGCGTCAGCAGTGTACCAGCGGTTAGCCTCAACAACATTTGCCCAGTATGACTTTGCAGGGTCAACAGTGAGTGTTGAGTAGTCCTTCCACTTGTTAGGATAGCCAATCTTCACGGTGAATGCCTGAAGCTTCTCCTGAGCCTTAGCCTTAGTATCCTCGCTCATCCAGTCGAGAGCCTCGATATGCTTAGAGAATGCCTTCTGGATGTTAGACACCATAAGCTCAACGCGAGCCTTCTCGCTCTCTGGGAAGTATTTAGCAACGTAGATCTGACCTACAGCCTCAGAGAGGATGCTGTTAGGCACACCCATAGCACGCTTCCAACGTGGGCGAATCTCCTGAGTACCAGACATTGTCTTGCCGAAGAACTCGAACGATGCAACGGCAAACTCCTCGCTGAGGTATGATGCTGCTGCGTCGATGTAGTGAGCTGCGACGTATGCACGCAAAGCCTCAACATCTGCTGTATTGATAACCTCAAGGATGTTCTGGAATGATGATGGCTGGCTAACAACGAGCTTGTTAAGGTCTGTAAGACCAAATGCTGCGAAGTAGTTATCCCAGTTTACAACACCAAACTGAGCCTTGAAATCCTCGTAAGTGAATGGGTTGTAACCCTTCTGGATGTCGCGGCACTCTACGTTTGACCAGTGCTTCTCAGCGATGCGGTCCTCGAGAGCTACAACATCGGCTACCATCTTCTGAATGTCGCCCTCAACACCTGCGAGAGTGAAGATCTTCTCGAGGTAAGCAACATAAGCCGCCTTCTTGTCGGCATTCTTCTCATCAACATAGTAGTCGCGGTTGCCCATACCGAGGCCTGACTGCTCCATATAGAGGATAGTCATATTGCTATCAGCAAGGTCAGCCGATGGGTAAGCAGCGAAGAATACGCCGATACCATCAGTGTGCAACTGTGCCAAAGCGTCGATAACCTGCTGACGCTCGGTCATTGCCAAGATGTTGTTGAGTGCCTCACGGATAGGCTCTGCACCCTCCTTGTTGAGACGCTCCTCGTCGAGACCCATCTTGTAAAGATCTGAAATCTTCTGCTCAACACTACCGGTCTCAGCTACGGTCTCAGCCATAGCCTGGAAGAGCTCGTTGATGCGAATCTCGTTGTTCTCACGCAACACGTCGAAAGAGCCGTAACGTGAATACTCTGGCTTCAAAGGATTGTTCTTCTGCCAGCCACCAGTAGCCCACTGGTAGAAGTTGTCTTTAAGTGAGATTGTCTCGTCGAAGTTTGCGGGGTTAATCGCAGGAGTCTTCTGAGTCTCGCTATTTGCACACGCTGTCATCATAAGAGCTGTGGCAAGAATAAGAGTTAACTTTTTCATTTATTTATTTTGTAATTGGTTATACTTGTGTTGGGTTGAAAATAGCAAATCCTACACTATTTTCTTGTTAGAAGGGGTTAGATACAACGCTCGGCGAATTTCGAAGCGATGGGCTGTACTTGGCGTACATCCCCATTCGGGTTAATGAGCTTGGTGCCGAAGATGACCCCTTATCACAAGAAATTACTTGCGGATAGCTGCTACACCTGGCAACTCCTTACCCTCCATATACTCGAGCAAAGCACCGCCACCAGTAGATACATACGATACCTTATCGGCCAAACCGAACTTGTTGACGCAAGCTACAGAGTCGCCACCACCGATGAGTGAGTAAGCACCATTCTTCTCAGTTGCCTCAGCGATAGCCTCAGCCACAGCACGCGAGCCTGTTGAGAACTTATTGATCTCAAACACGCCTACAGGGCCATTCCAGAGGATAGTCTTGCAACCAAGGATGTGCTCGCGGAACTTAGCCTTACCGCCAGTAGCGATGTCGACACCCTCCCACTCGTCTGGGATGTTGTTTGCTGGAGCCTCCTGAGTGTTAGCATTCTCAGAGAAGTCGTCGCAGATAAGAGCATCTGGAGAGCGGAGAATCTGGATACCACGCTCCTCGGCCTTCTTCAAGATCTCGAGAGCTACAGGGAACATATCTGGCTCGCAGATAGATTTACCCTCCTTACCGCCCTCAGCACCTGCAAAGGTATAGGTCATACCGCCACCGATGATGATAGAGTCAACCTTCTCCATAAGTTTCTCGATGATGGTAATCTTTGTAGATACCTTTGAGCCACCGATGATAGCACAGAATGGACGTGCTGGATTCTCCATAACGCCGTCGATAGCCTGGAGCTCGTTCTCCATAACGTAGCCGAACATCTTATCCTCTGGGAAGTAGTCAGCGATAAGAGCTGTAGAGGCGTGAGCACGGTGAGCAGTACCAAATGCATCGTTGATGTAGCAGTCAGCATAAGATGCGAGACGCTTCACGAACTCTTTCTGAGACTCCTTAACAGCCTTCTTAGCCTCCTTCTTCTCCTCCTCTGAAGCATCCTCAGCCAAGCCACGAGGCTTACCCTCCTCCTCAGCATAGAAACGCAAGTTCTCGAGAAGCATCACCTCGCCAGGCTTAAGGTTAGCAGCCATCTCAGCCGCCTTCTCGCCCATACAGTCACCAGCAAAGAGAACCTTCACGCCGAGACGCTCCTCGATAGCATAGATAATCTGCTCCAACGAGTACTTAGCCTCAGGATTCTTCTTTGGACGACCGAGGTGTGACATAAGAATCACAGAGCCACCACCTGCCAACACCTTCTTGATTGTAGGGATTGCAGCACGGATACGAGTGTCATCAGTAACCTTACCCTCAGCATTGAGAGGCACATTGAAATCTACGCGGATAATTGCACGCTTACCAGCGAAATTGTAATTGTCAATAGCGAACATAGTGTTATATTTTTGTGTTTACGAAATTGCGATATACGCTACAAAGTTATGATTTTTTTTTAAATCTATGCCACCATACCTATATATTAATACATAGATTGAGCAAATATTTTGTTCGCGAGAGCAAAAATCGCAACAAAACGTATTTTTCGAGAAAAAAGCCGAGATTTAACTCGCTTATTGCAAAAGTTTTAGTATCTTTGTGAGATAGTTGATGCAACCTTTAGATCAACTCACAAAACGAAAGGAATAAATATTCGATTTAAAATTATAAATTCATTTTGCTATGCAGAACAACAAACTTCAGCGTGCAGCCGACAATATCCGTATCTTGGCTGCTTCGATGGTAGAGAAGGCTAAGTCAGGTCACCCAGGTGGTGCTATGGGCGGTGCAGATTTCATCAACGTGCTCTATGCCGAGTTCCTCCGCTACGACCCTGAGAATATGGCCTATCCACACCGCGATCGACTCTTCCTCGATCCAGGTCATATGTCACCAATGCTCTACGCAGTACTCTCATTGGCAGGCACTTACACCACTGAGGACTTGCAGTCATTGCGTCAGTGGGGCAGCGTAACTCCTGGTCACCCAGAGGTTGACGTATTGCGTGGTGTTGAGAACACTTCTGGTCCTCTTGGCCAGGGTCACGCTATGGCTCTCGGTGCTGCTATCGCAGAGCGTTTTATGGTTGCTCGCTTCGGCGAGTGGATGGCTCACAAGACCTATGCATTCATCTCTGACGGTGCTGTTCAGGAGGAGATTTCACAGGGCGTCGGCCGTATCGCTGGCCACCTTGGTCTCTCGAACCTCATTATGTACTACGACTCTAACAACATCCAGCTCTCAACAAAGTGCGACGAGGTTGACACCGAGGATATCGAGATGAAGTATAAGGCTTGGAACTGGAACGTAATCACAGTTAATGGCCAGTCTATCGACGAGATCCGTGCTGCTTTGAAGGCTGCAAATGCTGAGACTGAGCGTCCTACACTTATCATCGGTAAGACCATTATGGGCTACGGTGCTCGCAAGGCTGATGGCTCGAGCTTCGAGAATATGGTATCTACTCACGGTCAGCCACTTACAGCTGCTGGTGCAGACATCGCTGCTACAATCAAGAACCTCGGCGGTAACCCCGACGAACCATTCGCAGTATTCGAGGAGTCTAAGGAGGTTTACGCAGCGCGTAAGGAGGAGTTGCGTGCTT
>JAFYSI010000052.1 GCA_017559425.1 Alistipes sp. | reverse complement strand
GATCAGGGTTATGCTGATGCACAGTACTGCTTAGGCATTTGTTACTTTAGCGGCTATGGTGTTGCACAGAGTTCTGCCGAGGCAGTTAAGTGGTGGCGTCTTGCTGCCGATCAGGGTTATGCTTTGGCACACTACAACTTAGGTAATCGTTACTACTATGGCGAAGGTGTTGCTCAGAGCTATGCTGATGCTGTTAAGTGGTATCGTCTTGCCGCCGATCAGGGTTATGCTTTGGCACAGTACAGCTTAGGCATTTGTTACTTTAGCGGCTATGGTGTTGCACAGAGTTCTGCCGATGCTGTTAAGTGGTGGCGTCTTGCCGCTGATCAGGGATATGCTGAAGCACAGTACAGCTTAGGCATTTGTTACTTTAATGGCTATGGTGTTGCACAGAGTTATGCCGATGCCGTTAAGTGGTGGCGTCTTGCCGCTGATCAGGGATATGCTGAAGCACAGTACAACTTAGGTGTTTGTTACGATAATGGCTATGGTGTTGCACAGAGCTATGCCGATGCCGTTAAGTGGTATCGTCTTGCGGCTCAAAATGGTGTTGAGCAAGCAAAGGTAAAGCTTAACGATTTGGGCGAGACTTGGTAGTCAACTGAAGCATCCAAGCAATAAATATTATAGTAAAAACAAGGGGTTGTCCAACAGATGTTGGACAACCCCTTAGAGTTTGCATAAGCGATAAGCCGAGTTCTGTTCCCAAACCGAGGTCTGGGCCTCTATCATTTATCTACGACGACAATCACTTGCCGCCTCTAGCAACCTACCCCCCGACATTGGACGAGCAACCCTTAATTGTCGGTATACACGGTCTTGCAACCCACGAGACGTACTGCCGAGGAGTATTGCTACCCTCGCGGTGGGCTCTTACCCCGCCTTCTCACCCTTACCTCCGAAGAGGCGGTTATTTTCTTCTACGCTACTATATCCTCACGAATATCAAGCCGTTAACTTGCGTGGTGCTCTATGTTGCTCGGACTTTCCTCCCCCACTTGCGTGGCAGCGATAGAGTGCATATGCCGCTGCAAAGATATAAAAAAATTGTATTCCATAGATAATTTTTGTATCTTTGTACAATAACCTTTTTGACTATGGCAGACAACTATCTTGAAAAACGTATGGAGGATTTCCGTAATCAGGCACCTGTACGCCGTCGCGTGGCTACTCTTGGCCGCCTCTTGCTTCGCAACCGCAGCTATCGTGGCTACGACAATAAGTTTGTGGTGCGTGACGACCAGCTGAGAAGCATCATCGAGACTGCTACGCTATGCCCCTCGGCACGCAACCAGCAGGTGTTGCGATTCCGCCCTGTGCTTGGTGATGAGGCTGATAAGGTATTGAAGCATATTCGTTTGGGTGGTGCTCTGCCCGAGCTACATCTCCCATTCCCAGGCACTGAGCCTCGTTCATTTGTAGTGATATGCTCAACTGTCGAGGAGTCAAAGTATGTAGATATCGACCTCGGCATTGTGGCACAGTCGATGCTTCTGCGTGCCACGGAGCTCGGCCTCGGCGGCATCTGCATTGGTGCCTTCGACCACGCTGAGATTCGTGAGGCTCTCGCTCTGCCCTATGAGCCTCTGTTGGTGCTGGCTATTGGTCGCCCAGCAGAACATATAGAGTTGAAGGAGTGCCGCGAGGGTGAGTCGCTCACGTACTACCGTGAGGGAGAAATTCACTATGTCCCTAAAATTAGTCTTAACGACCTAATTATTAAGTAGTTATGAGAAGATTGTTTCTGCTTTTAGTGGCTCTATGTGTCGCCAATTTCGTGTCGGCCCAGGAGCACCCATTATGGGAGCAACCCGAGGTCTTTGCAGTAAATCGTCTGCCACACCGTGCTACGCTTGTGCCATATCCCTCGACCGAGGCGGCGGCAGAGCGGGGAGCGTCGGAGTATGTCAAAGATATTAGCGGCGATTGGAAGTTCAGCTGGTCGAAGACTCCCGCGGAGCGTCCCGAGGGATTTTGGGCTGCGGAGTATGACGACTCAGAGTGGGCAACAATCTCTGTGCCAGGTAATTGGGAGATATTGGGTTATGGCGTGCCTATCTACACCAACGTCAACTATCCATTCCCTAAGAATCCCCCATTTATCCCTCACGACGACAATCCAACAGGTTGCTACCGCCACACATTTGAGATCTCTGAGGAGTGGGGCGAGCGTCGCACAATCCTGCACTTCGAGTCGGGCTTGGCGGCTATGTATGTATGGGTGAATGGCCACGAGGTGGGCTACTCGGAGGGTACGAAGACCGCTGTCGAGTTCGATATCACTAAGTACCTTACCGTGGGCGAGAACACTCTCGCTGTTGAGGGTTACCGCTGGGCCGATGGCTCATACCTCGAGGATCAGGACTTTTGGCGACTCTCGGGCTTTGACCGTGGCGTGAAGATATACTCTGTTGACAAGGTGCGTATTGCAGATATCTTCGTTATTGGCGACCTTGATAAGAGCTATAAGAATGGAGTATATTCGGCTGAGATATTGCTCGAAAATGCTGATACAAAGGCGTTTAGTGGTGTCGCAGAGCTTGAGCTTCGCGATGCAGATGGTAGGGTGGTGAAGCGTCTTGCCAATAGCGTACGCCTCGCTGCTGGCGAGCGTTGCGATGTCGATTTTAGCTTTACGCTATCGAAGGTAAATAGCTGGAACTATGAGAAGCCATATCTCTACACAACGGTTCTAACGCTCAAGGATTCGTCGTCAAGAGTTATCGAGGCAACGGCACTTCGCACGGGCTTCCGCAAGGTGGAGATACGCGATGCCCAGCTGTTGCTCAATGGTAAACGTCTGATGATCAATGGTGTAAACCTCCACGAGCATAACGCGGCAACGGGTCACGTTGTCAACCGCGAGCTTATGTTCAAGGATATCACCCTTATGAAGCAGTTCAACTTCAACGCCGTGCGAACGAGCCACTATCCTCAGCCTACGGAGTGGTACGACCTCTGCGATGAGTATGGAATCCTCGTTGTCGACGAGGCCAACATCGAGGCTCACGGCTGTGGTACAGGTTATGACAAGAGCTACGATAGCTTCCACCCGTCGCACCGCGAGGAGTGGAAGGCGGCACACCACGACCGAGTTCAGGCTATGGTGGAGCGTGACAAGAACCACCCCTCGGTGATCCTCTGGTCGATGGGCAATGAGAGTAGCGATGGCGAGGTATATGGCGAGATGTACGACTGGATTCACAAGCGTGACCGCACACGCTATGTTCAGCTTGAGCAGGGCTATAGCGGTCCGCATACCGACATAAGCTGTCCAATGTACCCCTCAATGGAGGAGTTCCGTCGCTGGGCTGAGCGTAAGGATGCCCGCAAGCCATATATTATGTGTGAGTATGCCCACGCTATGGGTAACTCTACGGGCAATCTCCGTGAGTTCTTCGACGTTATGGCTCTTGGTAAACATATGCAAGGCGGTTTTATATGGGACTGGGTAGACCAGGGTATAGATGCTATCGGTCGTGATGGTCGCCACTACTGGGGCTATGGCGGTGACTTCGGTGCTTGGATGTATACCCACGATGAGAATTTCTGCTGTAATGGCGTGGTCTCGCCAGACAGAACGCCTCACCCAGGTCTCTACGAGGTTAAGAAGGTCTATCAAGATATCCGTTTCGAGCTTCTCGATGCATCAGGATCGAAGATTCGTATCTATAATGACCAACTCTTCTCGTCGATTGACGACTATGCCTTTAGCTATCAGTTGCTTGCTGATGGTATTGCCATTTGTGGTGGCGAGCTAACAGTGGCGAAGTGTGCTCCAGGGGCCTATGTCGATGCTGTGGTTTCGCTCCCAGAGCTCGAAGCGGGCAGTGAGTACCTATTAAATATATGTACTACGCAGCGTGCCTCTCATCCGCTCATTCCCGAGGGACACGTTGTTGCCGAGGAGCAGTTAGTCGTTGAGGAGTACTCGTTTGAGCGTCAGGAGGTTGAGGGTAAACTCGAGATCGAGAGAGGCGATGGTTGGCTTGTTGCCTACGCCTCGGACAAGGATGAGACGGGCGTGCTATTCAACACCAAGACGGGAGCTCTTGTCCGCTATGTCTCGGCAGGTCGCGATATCGTGTCGCAGTTGCCTGAGCCTTGGTTCTGGCGTGCTATGACCGATAACGACTTTGGTGCGGGTATGCAGCGTACGCTCAACGTGTGGCGTACAAACCGCCGTAAGTCGATGGGTGCTACGGTTGAGGAGCGAGAGAATATGGTGCGTGTGCGTGGTGAGTACTACCTCGTTGATGCTCCGTCGAAGTATGTCGTGACCTACACCTTTATGGCCGATGGCTCACTCGAGGTTGTGGCAGAGTGGGAGCGTGAGGGTGAGTATGTCCCTGAGCTTCCTCGCTTTGGTATGCGTCTAATACTTCCTGCTGATTATAAGAGCTTTACATATTATGGTCGTGGTCCTTGGGAGAACTACGAGGATCGTAAGGAGTCGGCATTCTTGGGTCTCTGGAGACAGTCTACCGATGAGCAGCTCTTCCCATACGTTCGTCCTCAGGAGTCGGGCAATAAGTGTGATGTTCGCTGGTTGGAGCTCACAAATGCCGAGGGTCTTGGCATCCGCATCGAGGGTCTTCAGCCGTTGAGTGTGAGTGCTATGCCTTACCGCACGGAGGATCTCGACCCAGGATTTACGAAGCGACAGATGCACTACTCCGACATCGAGCCTCGACGCGAGGTGGTGCTTCAGGTCGACCTTGCTCAGCGTGGTGTGGGTGGCGACAATGCCTGGGGTGCACAGCCTCACGACCCTTATCGTCTTACAGCCGAGCGATACTCTTACGGCTATGTGATAAGACCAATAAATAGGTAAATAAAAAATGTAATGGCTGTCCAATCGACAGCCATTACATTTTTTATATCAGAACATCTACTCTGCCTCAAACTGTTTACCCATACACCAGCGAGGAATGTTGCAACCTATGTAGTTGCCGATAACTGACCATACCCAGGCCATTATCATCCACGCCTCGAAATCACCCTGAAGGATTGCCACAGAGTAGTAGAAGGCGTCGGCAATGCTATGTGGTAGTCCGCACATAATGAAGACAGGAACACCGTAGAGCAGCGGGAAGTAGGTGCCTCGGCGTACTCCTTGCAGTGCCATTGTCACGATAACACCCGTACCTATCGACATTATAAGAATACGCCACGATGATGCCTCGCGTGCTGTCATAATAGCATTGAGGGTCGCAAGGGCATTATCGTTGATGGTGTAGTATGCTATGCTCGCCATAACAAGGCAGCCTACAGCATTAAGCAGTACCATCGGTATGAGCTGTAACGACTCTTTGTAGGGTAGGTAGCCCGCCTTGCCAGTAAAGAGCAGGGCCTTGCTCACGCTAACCGACATAAGGCCAAAGGCAAAGAGCACAGCACCGCCCAACTCACCAAAGCCTCGTCCCTCATCTAAGCCTCCGACGTGCAAGAAGACAAGTCCGGCAATGCCGATCAATAGACCGGCAAAGACGGACTCAGTGATAAATCGCCTCATTACATTACGATGTTGATGATCTTGCCCTTGACAACGATGATCTTCTTAGGCTGCTTGCCCTCGAGCCACTTCTGAGCACCCTCGGTCGCGACGATATCCTTCTGAATGTCAGTCTCAGCCATATCAAGAGCATACTCCTGCTTGAAACGCAACTTACCGTTGATCATAACAGGGTACTCGAATGAGTTCTCAACAAGGTACTCGGCAACGAACTTAGGGAACTCAGCGTCGCACACTGTTGTTGTCTTGCCCAATGCCTCGTGCCAGAGCTCCTCAGCGATGTGAGGTGCAAATGGTGCGATGAGCGAGGTGAGTGGCTCCAAAATCTCACGCTTCGAGCAGTCACCAAGCTCGTTGAGGCAGATCATAAAGGCTGCAACAGAGGTGTTGAACGAGAAGTTTTCGATATCCTCTGATACCTTCTTGATGGTCTTGTGTAGGGTCTTGAGCTCGGCAGGTGTAGCCTTCTCGTCGTTGACCAAAAGAACGCCATCACGAGAGTAGAATTTTGCCCAGAAACGACGCAAGAACTTGTGAACACCGTCGATACCGTTAGTATCCCAAGGCTTTGACTGCTCCAAAGGACCGAGGAACATCTCGTACATACGGAGTGTATCAGCACCATAGGCCTCGACAATGTAGTCAGGATTTACGACGTTGAACATCGACTTCGACATCTTCTCGATAGCCCAGCCGCAGACATACTTACCATCCTCCAAGATGAACTCAGCATCGCGGAACTCAGGACGCCAAGCACGGAAGGCGTCGAGGTCGAGGATGTCGTTCTTCACGATGTTTACGTCGACGTGAATCTCCTGTGTCTCGTACTCCTTACGCAAGTTGAGCGACACGAACTTGTTAGTACCCACAACGCGATATACGAAGTTCGAGCGGCCTTGAATCATACCCTGGTTAACGAGCTTCTTGAATGGCTCCGACTCACACACATAACCCAAGTCGTAGAGGAACATATTCCAGAAACGTGAGTACATCAAGTGACCTGTAGCGTGCTCAATACCACCTACATAGAGGTCTACATTACGCCAGTACTCGTTAGCCTCCTTCGACACAAGACCCTCATTGTTGCGTGGGTCCATATAGCGGAGGTAGTAGGCTGATGAGCCTGCGAAACCTGGCATTGTTGAGAGCTCGAAGGCATCACCCTCGGCAGTGTGCCAGCCCTCGACACGTGCCAATGGTGGCTCGCCCGCCTCGGTAGGACCGAAGTTCTCGATAGGTGGAAGGGTGAGTGGGAGCTGGTCGTCAGAGAGACGATATGCTACATCGTTCTTATAGTAGATAGGGAATGGCTCACCCCAGTAACGCTGGCGTGAGAAGATAGCATCGCGAAGGCGGTAGTTGATGAGCTTTTTACCCAAGCCACGACGCTCAACCTCCTCGAACATAAAGACGATAGCATCCTTAACATCCATACCGTTGATGAGCTCCGAGTTGATAACCTTGCCCTCCTTAGCATCGTATGACTCAACCTCGAGGTTGCCACCCTCAACAACAGGGATAATCTCGAGACCAAAGTGACGAGCAAAAGCATAGTCGCGTGAGTCGTGTGCAGGAACAGCCATAATAGCACCTGTACCGTAGCCAGCCAATACGTAGTCAGAGACGTAGATAGGAATCTGGCGACCGGTGAATGGGTTAATGGCGTAAGCACCTGTCTTAACACCACTTACACGCTTAGTATCGGCGATACGCTCACGCTCCGAGCGACGCTTAGTCTCAGTGATGTAGTTCTCTACTGCCTCGCGGTTGTCATCTGTTGTAAGCTCCATAACCCACTCGTGCTCAGGGGCGATAACCATAAAAGTTACGCCATAGATGGTGTCAGGACGTGTGGTGAAGATCTCGAGTTTGCGGTCAGAGCCAGCAACATCGAAGAATACCTGTGCACCAACAGAGCGGCCAATCCAGTTACGCTGAATCTCCTTGAGCGACTCGCTCCACTCCAACTTCTCGAGACCATCGAGCATACGCTGTGCATAGGCAGTAACACGCAACAACCACTGCTTCATACGCTTCTGTTCAACAGGGTGTCCACCACGCACTGAGAGACCCTCCTTAACCTCGTCGTTGGCGAGTACTGTACCAAGAGCAGGACACCAGTTAACCATAGTGTCGGCACGGAACGCCAAGCGGTAGTTCTGCAATGTCTGCTCCTTGTCAGCCTCCGACATTGCCTTCCACTCCTCGGCAGTAAACTTAAGGTGTGTAGTCTCAGCAGCGTCGATACCCTCTGTACCATTTGCCTCGAAATGGGCAACAAGCGATGTGATAGGCTCTGCTTTCTCGGTAAGGTTATTGTACCAGTGGTCGAACATCTTCAAAAATGCCCACTGTGTCCAGTGGTAGTACTCAGGCTCGCAGGTGCGTACCTCGCGTGACCAGTCGTACGAGAAGCCAATTTTGTCGAGCTGTGAGCGGTAGCGTGCGATGTTCTCCTCGGTAGTCACTGCTGGGTGCTGACCTGTCTGGATGGCGTACTGCTCGGCAGGGAGACCGAAGGCATCGTAGCCCATAGGGTGAAGCACGTTGAAACCCGACTGACGCTTGTAGCGTGAGTAGATGTCAGATGCAATGTAACCAAGTGGGTGACCTACGTGAAGACCCGCACCCGATGGGTAGGGGAACATATCCAAGACGTAGAACTTAGGACGTGAAGCGTCAACATCGACACGATATGTGCCCTCGTCGCTCCATCTTTGCTGCCATTTTTGCTCAATGGCTTTAAAATTATACTCCATAACTCTATATATTAATTTGTACTTGTTTTATTCTATCTAATAGCTCTTGTGGCTAATTGTCATCGTCATCCTCGTCGTCATCGTCGAAGGCTGTGTCGCCACCATAGTAGAAGTCGTCCATAAGGGCGTCGATATCGCGGCGATCCTTCTTCGTTGGGCGTCCTAAGCCTCGCTCACGGAAGACAAAGATTGTCTCGTGTGGCACGTTGAGCTTGTCGAGCTCCTCCTGCGGTGTGCAGTTGAGGCAGTAGGTAGGTACATTTTTTGCCGCCTGACGGCTCGATACCAACTCGAGAACCTTATAACTATAGGTGACACGCTCACGACGCACTGTGATTCTGTCGCCCACCTTGACCTCACGCGAGGGCTTGGCGTAGGCATCGTTGACCAACACGCGGTTGTGGCGTATGGCGTCGGCGGCATCGCTACGAGTCTTGAAGATTCTGACCGCCCAGAGGTATTTGTCGAGTCTAATGTCGTTCATTATGCTCTCATTTTTTGTTCATTACTGCGACTCACGCCTATGATCAATCCCAGAGCTATGCTCGTGAAGATTAGCGACGAGCCACCGCGTGAGATAAATGGTAGTGGCTGTCCCGTCTCGGGCAGGATGTAGGTCTGCACGAGGATGTGAAGTATGGCCTGTCCCGTGATGAGAAGTCCTAAGCCGAGGGCCATAAGCATCGGAAAGGCTGTCGTACACCGTTGGCTGATGTCCATAGCTCTGAAGAACATCCAGATGTAGAGCAGCATAAGTATAAGGCCTAAGATTATGCCATACTCCGAGACAAAGAAGGCGTAGGCATAGTCACTCTCGGGGTGGATGACAAGCACGCGTGAGGTACTCTGTCCAGCACCCTCGCCCACAAGACCTCCGTTGTGGATGGCGATGAGGGCTCGCTGCGTATCTGATATCTCGGAGATGTTGGTTGCCGTGGTGTCGCCAAACCAGTAGTCGTACCACTGCTCGACACGTCCCTTGGCAACGCCTGTACGCCCCGTCTCGGTAGCCCTCATAAGTCCTATGCCGAGGACTCCAAAGAGGCTGATAAGGGCCACAAACTTGAGAATCTCCTTTATACGCACACGACCAATATAGAGCATCGTCAACGAGGCGATGAATACGATGAGTGCCGACGAGGTGTGTGCTGGGAGAATGACGGCACAGGCAACAACCACAGGGCCGAGTAGCGGGATGGTGTTGTTGCGAATGATATCAAGCTGCTCCTTGCTTCTAAATTTGAAGGAGGTGGGCAGGATGTTGAGCGTATTTATGGTCTTGTGTCGCTGGTCCATAACGCGTGCAAGAAGCAATATTGTGGCTATCTTGAGGGTCTCTGAGGGCTGAAACCTGAAGAATCCCAAGTTCAACCAGCGAGCAGCATCGTTGGTCTTCTCACCCACAATGTAGGTGGCTATGGTGGCAGCCAATGCTGCGAAATAGATAAGGTGGCTCCAGCGGAAGATGCGGTGGTGGCCAATCTTATGGGTGATGAATATAGCGAAGACAGCCCCCATCACATACATTACCTGCTTCTGCAGAGCGTCGAAGAGTGACATATTCGATGCCACCTCGTAGGTCATCTTGGCAGTCGAGGAGTAGACCACAAGAATAGACGTGACGATGAGCACTGTGAAGATAATCCACAGTGTACGATCGCCCTCAAATACTCGCGACTGCACCTCTTGCAATGGCTTGGGTGTTGCCTGCTGGCTCGATTTTACCTCTTGCATCCTATCTTACTCGTTAAGCACATTTGCCTTGACCCACTCCTTGAACATTCGCCCACGCTCCTCGTAGTTGCGGAACAGGTCGAAGCTGGCACACGCTGGCGAGAGAAGCACAGTGTCACCCTCCGTGGCGAGCTCCTTGGCAGCACGCATAGCATCCTCAAAGGTGTTGCAGCTGCGAATCTCGGGGATGATACCTGAGAACTCCCTCTCGAGCTTCGCGTTGTCAAGACCCATACATACCAAGGCCTTTACTTTGCGACGTGCAAACTCCTTAAGTGGGGTGTAGTCGTTACCCTTGTCAGTGCCTCCTGCAATCCACACCGTTGGTCGCTTCATACTCTCGAGGGCGTACCAAACAGAGTCGACATTGGTAGCCTTAGAGTCGTTGACCCACTGGATGTCGTTCTTTGTGCCTGATGGCTCGAGACGGTGCTCCACGGGCGAGAAGTCATAAATAGAACGCTTAATCTGCTTAGGGTCAATACCCGCAGCGAGTGTTGCCAGGGCGGCAGCCATAGCGTTGTATATGTTGTGCATACCCTCGATCTGCATCTTGCGGCTGTCGATAGTTACCGACTTCTTACCAACAGTGGCTGTGAAGTGGTGGCCCTCAAGGATGGCATCACCATCGCCACTGGCAATGGCGGTGTTGATGGCAAAGGGGAGCTGACGGCCACGCAAAGTGTCGTCCATCTCCGAGAGCATCACATTGGTCTGTTCGTCATCAGCCGAGTAGATGAAGTAGTCCGAAGCGTTCTGGTTCTGCGTGATACGCATCTTTGAGCGTGCATAGTTCTCAAGTTTGTAGTCGTAGCGGTCGAGGTGGTCGGGGGTGATGTTCATCAATACGCCGATGTCGGCCTTAAACTTGAAACAGCCATCGAGCTGGAATGAGCTGAGCTCGAGGACGTGCCAGAAGTAGCGGTCGGTAGCCACAGAGTAGGCAAAGCTCTCTCCGATATTACCACCGAGCGACACCTTGCGGCCAGCGTCCGACATAATTTTGTAGATGAGCGACGTTGTTGTGGTCTTACCATTTGAGCCGGTGATGCAGATGGTCTTTGCCACGCCCTTGTAGCGTGCTGCAAACTCAATCTCCGAGATTACAGGGATACCACGCTCGCGAATCTTGCGAACGATAGGTGCTGTGTCGGGAATACCTGGCGACTTGATAACCTCGTTAGCGTCGAGGATACGCTCCTCGGTGTGCTGTCCCTCCTCGTACTCCACGCCCCACTCGTCGAGACGCTCCTTGAACTTAGGGGCTATCTTTCCCATATCCGTTAGGAAGGTGTCGAAGCCCTTCTTCTTGGCGAGGATTGCCGAGCCGTAGCCCGAGATACCTCCGCCCAAAACTACTATCTTGCGTTTCATATACTTATTCAATTTTGTCGATTACTGAATCTTGAGGGTTACTACCGTGAGGGCTGAGAGCAGGAGCGAGATGATGAAGAATCGCATCATAATCTTGGTCTCGAAGATACCCTTCTTCTGGTAGTGGTGGTGGATAGGCGACATAAGGAGTATGCGGCGACCCTCACCATACTTACGCTTTGTGTATTTGAAGTATGCCACCTGAAGCATCACAGAGAGTGCCTCCACCAAGAAGACACCGCAGAGTAGTGGTAACAAGAGCTCCTTGCGGATGCAGAGGGCGAAGACAGCAATAAGGCCACCGATGGTGAGTGAACCTGTGTCGCCCATAAAGATCTGAGCAGGGAAGGAGTTATACCACAAGAAACCAACCAATGCACCAGCGAAGGCTGCAGCAAAGACGACAAGCTCGCCGCTATCAGGAAGGTACATAATGTTAAGGTAGTCGGAGTAGATGAGGTGTCCCGAGAGGTATGCCAACACGCCGAGTACCAAGACTATAGGCACCGAGACGCTTGTGAGCAGACCGTCGATACCATCCGTGAGGTTAGCACCGTTCGAGACTGCCGTAATCACAAATATCGCGATGAGAATGTACAACAACCAAGCTGCAGTGTCGTTACCCGCAGTGAAGATGTTGTAGTTGAGAACCGTATCTTTCAAGAACGGAATAGAGGTCTTTGCCGACTTGTCGGGTGTTGTGTGCGACACATACTTCACTGTGTGGTGGTCGACAATCTCGCCAGTCTCGACATTCACGATATTGTACTTTGTGCTGTCGAAGCTCTTCTCGTGGATGACGATATCCTGTGACTGCCACATTGTTGTACCCACAATGATGCCGAGACCTACTTGACCAACAATCTTAAAACGACCCTTGAGACCCTCCTTGTTGTGGCGGAAGACCTTGATATAGTCGTCAAGGCCGCCGATGAAGCCGAGCCAGATGGTAGAGATGAGCATCAACTGGATGTAGATGTTCGACAGGTCACCAAAGAGGAGTGTGGGGATAAGCACCGCGAGGATGATGATGATACCACCCATCGTTGGCGTGCCCTTCTTCTGGAGCTGACCTTCGAGGCCGAGGTCGCGGATATCCTCGCCAATCTGCTTGCGACGCAAATAGCGGATGATACGCTTACCCATAAAGATTACAATGAGCAGCGAGATGATGATTGCCGCACCTGAACGGAACGAGAGGTACTCGCCAATACGCATTCCCGGCAGGTCGGTGTTTCGGTGTAAGTAGTTAAAAAGCCAATGTATCATTGTTGTGTGTCTCTATGTTTTTTCGTTTAATAATCTCTGTTAGCGGTTGTGTGTGGCGTCGAAGGCCTCACGAATCTGCTCGCGGTCGTCGAAGTGGTGCTTCACAGTGCCGATAATCTGGTAGTCCTCGTGACCCTTACCCGCAATGAGAATGATGTCGCCAGCCTTTGACAGCATCGCTGCTGTGCGTATCGCCTCGCGACGGTCTGTGATGCGTAGGTAGTTTGTCGCTGTGCCTACACCCGCAATCATATCGTCGAGGATAGCCTCGGGCGACTCGGTGCGTGGGTTGTCCGAGGTGAATATTGCCGTTGTGGCGTAGCGGAGGGCTATTGCCGCCATCTCAGGACGCTTGGTCTTGTCTCTATCACCACCGCAACCGCACACTACGAACAACTGTTGACCCTCTTTGCGTACCTCGTCGATGGTCTGAAGCACATTGTCCAGGGCATCGGGCGTGTGGGCATAGTCTACCACGGCCATTGTCGAATCCTTAGCGGTGATGGTCTCGAAGCGTCCGCTTACAGGGCTTAGTGCCGAGAGCGTTGTGAGCACCTCGATTTTGTCAATGCCGAGGAGTGTCGCTGCGGCATAGACCGTTGTGAGGTTGTAGGCGTTGAACCTACCGGTGAACTTCACCCAGAGCTCCTGATTGTCGATGTTGAGCTGCATACCGTTAGGCATAAGCTCGATAAGGCGTGTGTGGTAGTCAGCCATAGAGCGGAGTGAGAGACGGTAGCACGAGGCCTTACAGTTCTGAATCATCACCTCGCCATTGCGGTCGTCGATGTTTACCACAGCCCAGGCACTCTTGTCCAAAGCGTCGAAGAACGACTTCTTGGCACGGATATACTCCTTGTATGTGCCGTGGTAGTCGAGGTGATCGTGTGTAAGGTTCGTGAAGAGTGCTCCCGTGAAGTGGAGATAGTCGATGCGGTGCTGTGCTGCAGCGTGCGACGATACCTCCATAAAGCAGTACTCGCAACCAGAGTCCACCATCTCACGCATCATAGCGTTGAGGCGTATAGAGTCTGGCGTTGTGTGTGTCGAGTCGATGCGTCGCTCGCCAATGCGATATACCACCGTTGAGATAAGTCCCGAGGGGTAGCCCATAGCCGTAAACATATCGTAGAGCAGCGTTGCTGTTGTGGTCTTGCCATTTGTGCCAGTCACGCCCACAAGCTTGAGTTCGTGTGAGGGGTGGTTGTAGAAGGCTGCCGCCATTGCCGCCATTGCGATGTTGCTATCCTCGACAAGGATGTAGGCAACATCGTTGCTCTTGGTGTCGGGCATACGTTGGCAGACAACAGCCTTAGCACCACGCTCCACGGCAGATGCTATGTAGTCGTGGCCATCGCTTGCTGTGCCCACCACGGCAAAGAAGCAGTTGCCAACCTGCACCTTGCGTGAGTCGTACTCAAGGCCCGTAATTGCGGGGTTGAGCTCTATGTCGTTTATCACTCGGACATCGCCGAGTAGGTCGTTAAGAGGTCTCATATTTTGGTTTCTCGTATATCGTTTTCGTTATATGCTTAGTGTTAGATGAATAGCTCGGCCGCGGCTTCCGCTCTTTGCCTTGCTGCTGGTAATCTTCAGTCCAGGCTCGAGGCTCTGTCGTCTGACACGACCATAGCCCGAGTGTGTTACGCTGAGTCCTTGCTGCTCCAAGAGGTAGAGGGCATCGCTAAGACCCATACCCACAACATTAGGCACAGATCCCGACTCTATGCTGAGGCTCTCGATGCGGGCATTGCCAGAGTTGCTGATGCTGGCGGAGCTCCACTCTGTGTCAAAGCCATTGTTGTAGTCCACGTCGCAGAGGCTCTCGGCAATAAGGCTAACAGATGTCGAGCGACCCTGCTTGATTGTTGTTGGTGTATATACCTGCGATCCACGCTCCACAGACTCGTGTAACGAGAGGTCGTTGGTGTGTAAATACTCGATAATCTCTCGCATAACATCGCCCGTGAGCGAAATGCCGTAGTAGTTGGGGTGCGAGTCGGTCTTCTCCTTGGCCAGTGCCACCATAATGGTGTACTTAGGGTTGTCGAGAGGCATCACCGCAACCAACGAGCCGAAGTAGTAGAGGTGCTTATCCTTGCCAAATCCCTCGCGGAAGTTGAGCGTGTCAGTGGGCGAGAGCGTAGGAAATTTACCCCATAGCTGTGCCGTACCAGTCTTACATCCAATCTTCACGGGGAGACCTACAAACTTGCGGCTTGTATGGTTAGGCTTAGCAGCCTCCTCCAAGCAGGTGAAGAGGTCGTTAATGGTCTGCTCTGAACACATATGCTCGAGAAGAGTCACTGTAGGCATCACCTCGGTGGTTATGCCGTTACGCTCCACACGGTCGACAAAGCGAGGGGCAACCATCTTACCGCGGTTGGCCACGCCATTGTAGAAGGTGAGGGTCTGGATTGGTGGTATCTCGACGATATAGCCGTAGGGTATCTGCGGAAGTACCCAGTCCTTACCGCCATTGAGCTTCCACGTGCGTGAGTCAGGAGGTGGCAACATACCCCTCTTTGCACCGAGGTGCTCAAGGCCAATATGGCTATTGAAGAGCAGACCCTCGAGGTAGCTGGTGTACAGACTAGGGTTATCCTTCCATCTGTTGTAGATCGCCCTGGCAAAGAAGATGTTTGATGAGTTGGCAAAGCCCTGGAGGAGTGTGGGGTTGGTAAGGGTCTTGCCATCGTCGTCGCGGGGAGGGTGTGCATCGCGAATAGGACGCTTACCCACCTGCTCCTCGACATCGTTGACTGCCACGCGAGTGTTGAGCGTGGCATTGCCAATCTCGAGCATCGCCATCGTAGAGGCAAGCTTGAACGTAGAGCCTGGGGTAAGGCGAGTACGCATAGCGTGGTTGATGCCCTCCTGGTAGTCACGACCGCGTATTCGTCCACTGGTGAGGTTGACCATACAGAGCATATTGCCCGTCTCGACCTCCATAACCATAGCTACACCAAATGAGGCACACTCCTTCTCCAACTTGTCGCGTAGGCACTCTGTGGCCATACGCTGTAGGTCGCCATCGATTGTCGTTACGATGTCGTGGCCATCGATAGGTTCTTGGTCGTTAGGGTTGTCGATGCGTGCCCAGAAGCCGTGGGCTATACGCTGCTCGTGGTAACGGCCATTGGAGCCTGCAAGCAGCGAGTCGAAGGAGCGTTCAAGACCTGAGGTGCGGCGTAGGATGGTGTCACGGTAACCAATCTTCTCGTGCTCCACGCCGTTGGAGTCACGCACGATGCGTGTGTAGGTTGTCGTCGCCTTCTCGCCACGACACTCGCCAATTAGCTGCAGTGCGAGATCCTCGTAGGGGCGTATGCGGATGTCGCTGTACTCCTCTTTGTAGACCTTGCCGAGGCTGTAGTTGATGATTGGAAAGTCGCGACGCATCATATTCCACTCGTCGAGGACTACGGGGCGTGGGAAGATGCGTACCGAGCGGTTATCCTTGGTAGCCTTGTACTTATCCTCGAAGAACTTGAAGTATTGCTCTGCTGAACGATAGGTGTAGCCATACTTCTCGGCATCAGCCTTGTTGAAGTGCAGGGCTAGGTTTTGGGCAAGCTGCTGAAGCTCGTCGAGAACCTTGGTGGGTGACTTCTTGTAGGTGCGTGTCATACCCTCGGCGGCGAAATCGAAGAGGGGCTCATACCTACGGCTCGACATAGCCAAGGGTTCGCCATTGCGAGTGAGGATTGCTCCACGATGTGCAATGACGGGGACGCTGTTGATGATATTCTTGTTCATCAACGCGATGTGCTGCTCGACACTCTTATCTGCCGCCTGAATCCATACAAGGCGAACTGTGATAATGAGTCCGAGGAGTATGAAGATGCCATAGAGGAAGTATACTCGGTTGATGATATCCTCCTTGGCGTTGTTACTCTTTTGTCTCTTTTCGGCCATCTTAAGTTATGGACGTTTATCGTTTAGCTAAGTTTTATTCTATACCCTCACGCTATGCCCTCTTGCTGTGCCCTCTTGCTGTGCCCTCTTGCAATGCCCTCTTGCAATGCCCTCTTGCTGTCAAATGGACTTGCCTCTGTGGCAAGCGGCTCACTCCTGTTGCGAGTTGCCATCTCTTGTTGCGAGTCACACAACTCTTGCTATGAGTCTTTGTGTTATGGCTCTTCGTGGCGAATTACCTTGCTGGAGTTGTCGAGCTCCTTGAGGTGGATGTTGTGACGCTCGAGAAGTCGCTCGACACTCTCGCGTGAGGAGATGTTGTAGCGTTGCTCCTCGAAGACTATGGCACGCTCACGCAATACCGCAACACGCTTCTCCATCTGGCTATACTCGCGGTCGGCATTCAGCGACATAAAGGTGAGGAAGATGCAGGCAAAGCACATCACAGCAATGGCAATGAGCATACGGAAGTAGATGCCGGCATTGTCGCTCGATAGGAAGCCTCCGGTGAATATGTTGATGATGATCGAGCCTTTGATACGCTGCTGACGCTCCTCTTCGGCCTCACGCTCAGCCTCCTCCTCGGCCATACGCTGCTTCTCCTCCTCAATCTCCTTGTCACTCTCGCCAGTCGAGACCTTGATAATCTCGCGACGTATGCGGCGGTTGAGCCTCTCCTCCTCATCTTGGCGGCGACGCTCGGCGATGCCTTCGGGGTCGAAGCTCTCCTCCTCTTCGGTGTATTTATCCTCTTCGTATGGGTTCATTCTCTTGCGACGTGTTTATAGTTTCTCGGCGATGCGGAGCTTGGCACTGCGTGAGCGTGGGTTACGCTCGATCTCCTCGTTGCTTGGTGCTATGGCCTTGCGTGTGATGACCTTGAGCGATGAGGTGCTGTTGCCAAAGAAGTCCTTCTCTATTTTCCCTCGGCATTGCCGCTACGCATAAAGTTCTTGACGATGCGGTCCTCGAGCGAGTGGTAGGACATAATCACAAGACGACCACCAGGCTTCAAAATTTTGAGACTCTGCTCCAGAGCCATACGGAGTGCCTCCATCTCGCCATTAAGCTCTATGCGTAGAGCCTGAAAGAGCTTGGTAAGGAATTTAGACTCATCCTTGGGTGGCGTGCAGGGCTTCACTGCCTCGACAAGTTCTGCAGTGGTCTCGATAGGTTTTGTGGCACGGGCACGCTCGATGCAGTTGGCTATCTTCCACGTTGTGTCCAACTCACCGTAGTCGCTGAATATTTTGGCAAGAGCCTCCTTGTCGTAGGTGTTCACGATGTCGGCAGCAGTACGCTTCGAGCGGGTGTTCATACGCATATCGAGCGGAGCCTCACCGCGGAATGAGAAGCCACGGTGCTTGGCATCGAAGTGGTGTGACGATACTCCGAGGTCGGCCAAGATGCCGTCGACCTGCTCCACGCCACGAAGACGCATAGCTCCACGCAGGAAGCGGAAGTTTGAGGCCACAAAGGTGAAACGCTCATCCTGGGGAGCATTGGCCTGGGCGTCGGGATCCTGGTCGAAGGAGTAGAGGTGTCCCTCAGGGCCGAGGTGACGCAATATCTCGGATGTGTGGCCGCCGCCACCCATTGTAAGGTCCACATATGTGCCATTAGGCTTGATGTCGAGGCCCTCGATGCACTCCTCGAGCATTACGGGGATATGGTATGTTTCAATGCTCATTTTCTCGGCTTTTTACTATAAGTAAAATTTACGGCGTAAAGATAGTCAAAAAATGCGAAATATGTAGCTAATTCAGTGAAAAGATTTTTTAGGACTGAGACTCAGGAACTTACTTGTTTGAGTAATTTTATCTAATTTCATTGTAGTGCCAAATGATGATGCAATGAACTGGTACACGGGCTTCTTCGGTGACGACTATACAGAGTGGGGATACATCGACGAGGATATCTATGCCGAGCTGATTACCTGTGGCTACGAGTGGGATTCTAACCTTGTGTCGCTCAATCGTGAGTCGGGCGTTGCAGTGCTTCAGTACGACGCGGCAGTTACATTTTTGGGTATCGCAGAGGACTATGCTGGTAACTTCGGTGCGTGCACTTCGGAGGTTGTGACACTTAGCCGTGATGGAGTGTCTCCAGCCGAGGAGTTTATCGCGAGCTTTGATAAGAGTGTTAAGCCTACGAAGGCCTCTCAGCCGGCACGCAAGGGTAAGCTTCCTGTGGTGAGAAGATAGTATCGCTTCAAGGTAAAAAAATAGGACCTCTCCGTTGGGATAGGTCCTATTTCTATTTTATAGTCTGTCGAGTGAGTGTCTGATCATCTGGCAACACTCCTCGATCTCAGACTCCGAGATGGTGAGCGGAGGCGAGATGCGGAAGGCGGTGTCGCAGTAGAGGAACCAGTCGCTCATAATGCCCTCCTCCTTGAATATCTCCATAAGGCGATAGAGGTACTCCGACTTGCCAAGCTCCACGGCGAGCAAAAGTCCCGAGCGACGAATCTCTAATACTTTATCGTGGTCCTTGAGGAGGTTTTCGAACAGGGCTCCTTTGCTCTCAACGCTCTCGACTATGTTATTCTCTTTGAGGTAGTTGAGTGCGGCAAGGCCTGCTGCACAGCATACGGGATGACCGCCAAATGTGGTGATATGTCCGAGGCAAGGATTATGTGTGAATGAGTCCAAAATCTGCTTTTTTGACGCCACACCACCAAGGGGCATACCGCCACCAAAGGCCTTAGCCAGGCAGACAACATCTGGCTCGATGCCATACTTCACGGAGGCGAACATCTCGCCCGTACGACCCATACCTGTCTGTATCTCGTCGAAGATTAGGAGTGCTCCCACCTCTGTGCAACGCTCGCGAAGAGCCTTCAACCATTCGGGGTTAGGAAGACGCACGCCAGCTTCGCCCTGAACAACCTCGCACAAGACACCTGCAGTACGCTCGGTGATCTGCTTTAAGTCGTCGAACGAATTGAAATTGATTGACTTAACATCGGGCAACAAGGGTCGAAACTCCGCCTTCCACTCCTCGCCCTCGGGAGTTCCCATCATCGACATAGCTCCGTGTGTAGAGCCGTGGTAGGCACGTTTCATTGAGATAAGCTCGGTGCGGCCAGTGTGTCGCTTCACGAGCTTGAGGGCAACCTCGACAGCCTCGGCACCCGAGTTGACGAAGTAGACGCAGTCGAGCTCTCCAGGGAGCAGCTCAGCGATGCTCTGTGCATACTCCACCTGTGGTCGCTCAACCATCTCGCCGTAGACCATAACGTGCATATAGTCAGCTGCTTGTCGCTGTACCGCGGCAACAACATCGCGATTGGCGTGACCAACGTTACTCACGGAGACACCCGCCACAAGATCGAAGTAGCGTTTACCCTCGGGGGTGTAGAAGAATGAGCCCTCGGCACGCTCCACCTCGACCATCATTGGTGAGGGTGAGGTCTGTCCGACGTGCTCCAAAAACTGTTTGCGAAGTATCATAAACGCGCAGTGTTACTCATTAATTTTTAGTACGCCACTCTCCTCGCCACGGCGAAGGATTCTCTCGTAGTCACGCACCGACGACATTGTCCAACGCGTGAGGAGTTTGAGGGCCTCGGCATCGGTAAGCTGCCAGTTGGTGGTCTGTTGACGGATACGTTCAGAGAGCATATATATAAGGATTGCTGCCGAGGCTGAGACATTTAGGCTCTCAACCATACCGCACATCGGAATCATCAAAAAGTCGTCGGCAGCCTCGATAACCTCGTCTGTGATACCAGCGTGCTCGGTGCCAAAGACAAGGGCAAATTTGCCCTTTGTCACGTCGAAGGTCTCTGGCGTTGTGCTGCAGCGGTGTGGTGTGGTGGCCACGATGCGGTAGCCTTCAGCCTTGAGTGCTGCGAGTGCCTCTTTGGTGGTCTCGTGGTGCTCGACATCGACCCACTTCTGTGTGCCTCTCACGATATTGACCGAGGGGTCAAAACGACAGCGATCCTCGACGGTGTGAATCTGCTGTATGCCGAAGGCCTCGCAGTGACGCATAATGGCACTTGCGTTCTGCGGGTGGAACATATTCTCGGTCATAATACGCATATAATGAGTGCGTTGCGAGATTGTGCGACGCAAAACCTCACGGCGTTCCTCTGTGATAAACTCTGTTAGATAGTCGAGGCGTTCACGAAGCCACTCCTCGCTATGCTCCTCGGTACGAAGTCTACTTGCGATATTTGTCATCTTCATCCAATATTTTCAGGTAACTCTCATAACGTGACCAGGCTATACGTCCCTCCTTGACTGCCTCTTGCACAGCACAGCCAGGCTCGTGAGTGTGGGTACAGTTGTAGAAGCGACACTCGGGCGAGAGACGCATCATTTCGGGGAAGTAACGGCAGAGCTCCTTGTCGTCGATGTCAATCAAGCCGAAGCCCTTAATGCCTGGAGTATCAATTATATAGCCGCCATCGAGCGGGTACATCGTAGAGAATGTCGTGGTGTGCTTACCCTGTTGGTGCGAGTCCGAAATCTCGCCAATGCGGATATCTATCGTAGGGTCAATCTCGCCAATAAGTGTCGACTTACCAACGCCCGAGTTGCCAGCCACAAGAGTGGTGTGATTGCGAAGCATCGAGCGAATCTCATCGATACCCTCGCCAGTGACTGACGAGAGGCGGATAACGTTGTAACCCGCATCGTTGTATATAGCTGTAAACTCCTCAGCCTCGTCGTGTGCTTCGCTATCGATAAGGTCGGCCTTGCCGAGGACGATAGTTACAGGTACCTTATACGCCTCGCAGGTGACAAGGAAGCGGTCGACAAACTCGCGGGGTGTTGTTGGCGACGAGAGGGTCACAATCAGAAGTGCGTGGTCAATGTTAGCGGCGATGATGTGCGACTCCTTCGAGAGGTTTGAGGCACGTCGAATAATGTAGTTGCGGCGGGGTAGGATGCCTGTGATTACGCTGCTGTCGCCATCGGGCTCGACGACGACTCTATCGCCAACAACAACGGGGTTGGTCGAGCGTATACCCTTGAGACGCAGACGACCACGAATTCGGCAGTTGAGCGTACCAGCCTCGGTAGCCACCTCGTACCAGCTACCCGTAGAGCTGATTACAATACCCTCTGTTTGATGCTGTTGCATAGTGGGTTACGGTTTACTGGTTAAAAAATATCTCCCTATTGATAGTTCTATACGCCTCGGTGCGAATGGTCTCGTCGAAGCGTTTGATGGTAGGAATTATCGTTGTACCAAACTTGGCAAGAGGGTAGAAACATATGGAGCTATCGAGGGTCTCGTAGTCGATAAATCTATGCTCGAAGTAGTGACGCATCTCTGTGTCGATGTCGGCGTTGCTAAGCTCCAAAATCTTGGCCTTGATGTCGCCCTCGGAGTGGTTCTCTACGATCTCGACAAGTGCCTCCTGCTTGATGTTGGGGCTGAGGTTAATACGGTCAAAAATCGAGAAGAGTGCCGAGATAACGATGATGGTTGTCGCCACGTTGAGTAGAGCACCCAAGAGTGCGTCGATACCTTTCACTGGCTTCCATACTACGATAGCCTTGATAAGTGGTGCCACGATCCAGATGATAATGAGGGCGGCGGCAACAATGAGGATGAAGCCCGCAAGGTAGGCCTTGCCAGGATCATCCATAAAGAGTGAGCCCACCTGTGTTGCAAACGTGGGGGCTATAAGGATGGCCAGGTAGAGACCTACGAGGTGGCAGAGTTGTGCCACAAAGCCTCGCTTGATGCCCAGGATGAGTGCCCAGACCAGTGATATTAGGACGATTATGTCGATCATCGTTGTGGAGATATGGTGCGTTATATTCTATTAATATTTCGCACAAAGTTAGCAATGTTTTTTGTTTATTCGTATATTTGCACTCATAAAAAAACGATTATGAGAGGCTATATCACAAAAATATTAACGCTCGTTGCACTGGCGGTGTTTGTCGTAAGTGGCTATGTGTCAGCTGCTGAAACCTTGCCACGTATTCACTATTCGCTCAACGATGGTTGGCGTTTTTCGACTCTTTATACACCTAATGTCGAGGCTCAATTGGTCGACCTGCCACATACCTGGAGTACGCAGGAGTGTAGCTATGCTACAGCTCAGTATACCAGGCAGATACGCGTTCCCTATACGCTGCGAGGCAAGCGTCTCTTCCTCCGTTTTGGTGGTGTTATGACCACAGCGACAGTACTTGTCAATGGCAAGTATGTGGGTGAGCATCGTGGTGGATATACGGCATTTACCTTCGAGATTACCGACAAACTGCGTTATGGCGAGAACAACACCATTACCGTCATCGCATCGAACAATCACCGCACAGATACCTTCCCACTCTCGACAGAGCATAACCTCTATGGTGGCATCTACCGCGATGTGGAGCTGATGGTGACCAACAAGAACATCATCTCGCCCCTGGTCTACTCCACGGAGGGTATCTTCGTCGAGCAGAGTGAGGTGACAGCGGAGAGGGCTTCGGGTGTTGTGTCGCTCTACCTCTCGGCAATGGAGGAGGGTGCTCAGCAGATAACACTACGTTTTGTTGCTGCGGATGGCTACGAGGTGGCTCGCTACACCGCCAAGGCGGGTAAGGCCGACAAGCAGGTGGCAACGGAGATACCCTTTAGTATTGATCTGCCAGACCTGTGGAGTCCCGAGTCACCAACGCTCTATCGTGTTGAGGCAATAGTGGGTAATGTCGACAAACCGAGCGATGTTGTGACGGTAAATGTAGGCTTCCGTGACATCTCGATTAGTAAACATAACCGTCTGATGATCAATGGTAAGGAGGTCGATGTTAAGGGTGTAAACCTTCCGCACGACAATGCGTCGTGTGGCGTTGTGCAAAGCCGCGAGTCGTTGATCTCTGATTTTGGGTATATTCAAGATATGGGTGCTAATGCCCTCCGTTCGCTGGTAGGCCCTCACGACAAGAGCCTCTACGATGCTTGTGACAGAGAGGGTATGTTGGCCTGGGTAGATATGCCCTTTACGCGTAACCCAATACTCTTCAACGACATCTGCTATTACCCCGTTGAGCCACTCAGGGAGAATGGCTTTGAGCAGCTTCGCGAGGTGATCTTCCAGAACTACAACCACCCATCGGTAGTTATGTGGGGATTGTTCTCGTTGGTGAGCCAGCGTGGCGACGATGTGGTGCCATACGTCAAGGAGCTCAACGACTTAGCACATAAACTTGATAAGTCGCGACCAACAGTTGGTTGCAGCAATGCCGATGGTGACATCAACTTCGTGACCGACCTTATCGTCTTGCGTCAGGATGTGGGTTGGAGCAAGGGTTCGTATGACGATTTGCGTGTGTGGAGTCGCCAGCTTAGTGAGAATAAGAGGTTTAGGGAGTTGCGTTATGGAGTGTGCTATGGCGAGGAGGGCTGCATTACGCACGTTGCCGACATCCTGCAGCGTGGCGATCGCAATGCACGCTTTAGGCCTGAGCGTCAACAGACATTGATGCACGAGAGCTATGCTGAGCTACTCACTGAGGCGGGTATATTCTGGGGTATGTGGATCGATAATATGTTCGACTACGCCTCGGCATTCCGTTCACAGGGTATGAACTACTCGGGTGTGATGTGCTTCGACCACGCCACAAAGAAGGATAGCTACTACCTCTACCGTACGTTGTGGAATGCCAAAGAGCCAACGCTCTATATTGCTGAGCGTCGCTGGAATAGCCGTTGCGACGCACTGCAGACAATACGCGTATATAGCTCTGTGGGTCGTCCTACGCTCATCGTAGGTCGTGACAGCGTGGAACTACGCGAGGTGGCAACGTGCCGCTATCAGGCTGACTCTGTACTCCTTGATGAGAGCACCATCGTTCGCGTGGTGGATGGCACAGGACTCTATCGTGACTCTATGGAGATTAGAGTCGACAAGCTGCGAGTAGCTCGTTAGAGGCGGGACCCTCGCACATAATAAGGTCGTAGATCGAGAGGCGAGGCTCGAACTCAAATCTATCGCTAAATACTTGGATGTAGGGTGCAGCCACAAAGGTTGTACTCTCTCTCTTTGGTCTGAGGTCGATATCTGCCTCGGTTGCCTCGATGTAGCTCTCCGAGATACGAGGCACGGGTCGCTTAAGGATTGAGCATACCTCCTCTAAGGTTGCGAGGTTGAGGTCGACAAGATACTTCCACTCCTTGGAATATAGCTTTGCAAAACGGTCACCGTAGTAGTCGTAGTAGGGTGAGTTGCGGTAGGCAGACTCCATAGCCACGAGGTGCTGATGCTGCCAACGCTTCGAGTAGTCGATCTTGATGCTACGCATTGGCTGACGGGGTCGGTTAGCCTGCTGGATATGTACCGAAAGCTGCATAACACCACCTGCGGTCATTATCTCTGTGCGGTTACGCTCTGTGCGTTTCACATAGTGCTCGCCGAGGTCGATGACTACCTCGTCGCCACCCTTCGCAATGGCTGTCCAATACTCCGTAGAGCCAAAATATTGTGATGGAAGAATTATCATAACTACTCTCTATTTACAAACTTGAGCGATACCCACTCCTCCTCCTCGAGCTCCGAGACAAGGCTCAATCCACGCTCACGACAAGCACTCTCGATAGCCTCGACATCAGAGCGAAGGAAGCCACTCACGATGAGGTGTCCTGCGTTGTTGAGGGCCTTAACGTAGCTGTCAATGTCGGCAAGGATGATGTTGCGGTTGATGTTGGCAAGAATGGTGTCGTAGGTGCGACCCTCGACAGTCTCTACCGTGCCAAGCAGAATATCCATCTTCTCTTTGAGACCATTCAGCTCTGCCGCCTCCTCGGCACTCTTTGTCGACCAAGGGTCGATATCTACTGCATCGACACTCTCGGCACCGAGCTTAAGGGCTGCAATCGAGAGTACACCTGTGCCACAGCCCACGTCGAGTGTGCGTCCTAACTCGCCGATAGTGGCAATGTTGCGACACATCATTCGCGTTGTGTGGTGGTGGCCCGAGCCAAACGACATCTGAGGCGAGACGATGATATCCACCGTGTCGGCGTTGGGCATAGGGTGGTGCGGAGCACGAATCACCATTGTGCGACCATCACAAAGCTCCACCTCTACAGGGTTGAAGCTCTCAGCCTCCCACGTTGCGTTCCAGTTCTGTGACTCTATCTCTGTCTCGCTGACAACGGTGCCATAGTCGGCAATGGCAGTAAGGGCCTCGTCGCGACACTCCTGCCACTCCTTGTGAAGGATGTATCCCGAGAGTGTGACGCCATTATCGGTGGGTTGTGACGAGAAGGTCTCAAAGGGGTAGTCAGATAGAAAGGCAGTGACAATCTCGGCCATCTCCTCGTCTGAAGACTCGATGCGTAGCTCAATATAGTGCCTCATAGGTCGAAAAATGTTGATTATGCTCGATATTATGTAAAATTTTTTATATCTTTACCACAAAGATAGCGATATTATGGCAGATTGTGCTAAAAAGTGGGAGAAAATTCGTGGCGAGTATCACAAGTACATTCGCTTCGAGAAGCGTTTGTCGAGCAATAGCGTTGAGGCCTATATGCGAGACTATGAGGAGTTTATGCACTATATTTTGCGTATGTACGAGGTCGCTCCCGAGCGTGTCGAGCCATATATGATTGAGCGTTATCTCGCCTGGCTCTACGCCCAGGGACGCAGCTCCTCTTCGCAGGCACGCCGTCTGAGTGGTATCAAGAGCCTCTACAACTACCTCCTCTTTAGCGACCGCATAGATCAGCTACCAACAGAGCTTGTCAAAGCTCCAAAGCCTGGACGTATGCTTCCCGATACGCTCACTATCGAGGAGATAGATGCACTGCTGCGTACATTCGACATCACAACGGCTAAGGGGTCACGTGATAGTGCCATTGTCGAGGTGTTGTACTCGTGTGGTCTGCGTGTCTCGGAGCTCACATCGTTGCGTATAGAGGACCTCTTCTTTGGCGAGGGCTTCATCCGCGTAGTGGGCAAGGGCGACAAGCAGCGTATAGTGCCAGTAAGCTCTGCAGCAAGAGATAAGATTCAGATATATATGGAGTTTCGTCGACCTAAGCATCGTTCCGAGGCGACGCTCTTTCTTAATAATCGTGGTACGCCTCTGACGCGTGTTATGGTCTTCAACATCATCAAGGGTGCGGCAAACATCGCGGGGATATCGAAGCAGATAAGCCCTCATACGCTGCGTCACTCCTACGCTACACACCTCCTCGAGGGTGGTGCTAACATCCGCGAGGTGCAGGAGCTGCTCGGCCACGAGAGTATCGTCACAACAGAGATTTATACACACCTCGACAATAGACGTCTTAGGGGTGTAGTGGAGGATTCATTTACTAATGTTAAGTTGCTATGAAAGAGTTGATTAAGTGGCTATGTGTTGTAGTCATATTGTTTGGTGTTGAGAGTGCTTTTGCACAGAGTTCGGAACTTGAGGTGGAGTGCCCGTGGGGTAAGATTAGTGCCACGCTTGAGACTCCTGAGGCTGGTAGCGACACGGCGATAGTCATCATCGCGGGGTCGGGACCAACAGATAGGGATGGTAACTCCTTAGCCGCGGGACTTCGCCCGTCGAGCTATGCTATGCTCTCGCAAGAGCTTGTTGCCGAGGGTTTTGCGGTGTTACGTTACGACAAGCGAGCCATTGGTCGTAGTCAGATACCTGCCGAGGATGTTCCAGCGTTGGTGTTTGAGGACTATGTCGACGATGTGGAGCAGATTGTCGGCGTGTTGCGAGATAAGGGCTTTAGTCGCGTTATCCTTGCGGGACACAGCGAGGGTGGTCTTATCGCCCTGATTGCTACAGACCGTCAGCGTGTTGCGGTTGATGGCGTGGTGCTTCTTGCAGCTCCAGGTTTTGCAATGGACTCGATACTTCTCACGCAGCTCGGAGCACAGCTTCTCCCTGCCAACATCCCGCTGATGTTCGAGGCTCAGAACATCATCAAGAGACTCAAGAGTGGTGAGAGCGTTGCCCAGGAGAGGATTCCTAAGGAGCTTGTGTCGCTATTCCACCCCGTGGTGCAGCCATTCCTTATCTCGGAGATGAGGTACGACCCTGCCGAGATTATCGCTCGCGTAGAGCAGCCTGTGTTGATCATCTCGGGAGGTCACGATATCCAGGTGCTACCCTCCAATGGCGAGACCCTAGCAGCGGCACAGCCACGAACCGAGCATCGTATGTTTCCGAGTATGACTCACGTCCTTAAGGATTCAGAGTCGGATGACCGTATGCAGCAGCTTGTGAGTGTATACTCTAATTCGAACTATCCTCTAACAGAGGGACTTACGGAAGCAATAACAGAGTTTATAACAAACATTAAATAGTTTAAGCCTATGTCAATTTTCGAGAGATTTTTTGGTAAGAAGGTGGTTGACTACCCTTCGGATGAGCTTGAGATTAATGGTGAGAAGCTGAAGTTTAGCTTCTTTGCCCACGCATCGGTGGCTATCGAGTACAAGGGACGTGTAATATATGTCGATCCTGTTGTGGGAAATGCTGAGTATAGCCGACTTCCAAAGGCCGATATGATTCTTGTGACACACTCACACTACGACCATTTCGATATGATGGCTATCGAGGCTGTGCGGACTCCAGAGACACGCATCCTGCTCGATAAGACCTCGGCCGAGGGCTTCCAGGGCGACTGCTTCACAATGTTGCCAGGCTCTAAGGCTGAGCCATTTGCCGACATATGTGTTGAGGCTGTTGCGGCCTATAACACCTCGGAGCATCAGTTGCAGTTCCACCCTAAGGAGCGTGAGGATTGTGGCTATGTGGTGACCCTCGGTGGTAAGGTGCGTATCTACCTCTCGGGCGACACTGAGCCTACTGATGAGCTTCGTGCGTTGAAGGATATCGATATTGCCTTTATCTGTGTAAATCAGCCATATACGATGACGCCACAACAGGCTAAGGAGGCTGTCGAGGCCATCAAACCTAAGATTTACTACCCCTACCACTATGGTCAGGTCGATGAGCCTACCGACGTAGAGGCACTAAGTCGTATGCTTGAGGGGGTGTGCGATGTCCGTATCAGACCATTGGCATAGTAGCTTCTCGCTCGAGACGTTGAGGCGGCGACTTCGGTCTGTGCCCGCCTTACTGTCGCTTGTGCCACTCTCTCTGGGTATCCTTGCCGAGAGTTGTGTGGAGCTTGCGGAGTGGGTTGTTGTGCTTCTCTTTGTCGTGACGCTCGGTGGGGCATTGTGGCTGCGTTCTTCGATGCTGAGACTCTCGTTCGTTGCCGCTACGTTGCTCTTTTCAGGGTGGTTAATGGCCGATGTTAGAGGCGTTGATAGCTCGTTGCCACGCGATTATGAGGTCGATATCGTGGTTCGTCTTGATGGTGTCAGGGAGCGTCGTGATGGCTATAGTAGCTGCTCGGGCGTTGTCGAGGCGTGGCGTGGTGATGAGGGTTGGCAGAGTGCGAGTTCGCCTGTTGTGCTTCGACTGTGGGACGAGACCATTGTCGAGGGCGATAGGGTGCAGCTGCGTGGTAAGATTCGTAGTCGTATATCATCTGTCGAGAACTACGATAGATTGATGCACTACCGTGGCTATGAGGGGCGTGTAGATCTGCACAAGGGGGCATATAAGAGGTTGCAGAGCGAAGATGGTGAGTCGCTCCACGTTCGCTCTGTGAGGCGTTTGGAGCGTCACCTTCGCGATAGCTCGGCTTATGCTACGGCTGAGGCTATGGTTGTGGGTTCGCGGCGACTTATCGACCAGGAGCTTCGCGACAGTTACTCGCATACGGGACTTACGCATCTTATGGCCGTGTCGGGACTCCATCTCGGTATTATAATGCTCGTTGTGGGTGTTATGCTGTTGCCTATAAACTTGCTGTTTTGGGGTTGGCAGATGCGTGCTGTGCTCATCATCGTGGTGTTGTGGTTGTTTGCTGCCGTTAGTGGCTTCTCACCCTCGGTGGTACGTTCGGCACTTATGTTTACGGTGCTCGAGGTGTCGCTTGCCACGGTGGGTCGCTATAGCTCGATGAATACCCTCTCGGTGGTGATTCTTGTGATGTTGGTGGCAAATCCTAACTATCTGTTTGACCTCAGCTTCCAGCTCTCTGTGGTGGCTGTTGTGGGCATTGTGATGTGGGGAGTGCCGATGCTTAGCTACCTGGCACGACACCAAGTGGCTGGTAGTCGTTTTCTTGCCACGGTGGTAATCTCTTTAGTTGCCACACTCTGGACAATGCCTCTTGTGGCATATATGTTTGAGGATGTGAGCTTTATGAGTATCATTGTGTCGCCATTAGTGCTCTTTACAGCTTATGCCATTGTGGGCTTTGGCGTCTTAGCTCTGCTGCTTCCCGATGGCTTGGCTACGCCATTTGGTCGTGTTATGGAGTTCGCCGCCAAGCTGCAAAATTCGATTGCAGAGAGAGCCTACGATACTGGGTATGGAGTGTTGGATGGCGAGCTACAGGGGTGGGTTGTTGTCGTTGTCTACCTCATCTTTATGGCGATTACGCTTGTGGGATGTTCGTGGGAAGAGAAAAAAATGGTAACTTTGTCTTTCGATGAGTAACATATATAACTTAGATATCCTCCGCGATGAGGAGGTATGTGCCGCCGTGGATAGGAACATAGAGTGTGACCCAGCCGTTGTCGCACTCAAGCGAGGTGTTCCCTCGCCTCAGGTGGTGGCTACGCAGGTCAAGTATCTGCAGCGAGCACGTCGCAAGCTACCCACGTTGTACGCCTCACGCTGTGTCATCCCGCCGCGAGCCTTCGAGCAGTCGTCGAGCGAGGAGTCGGCAGAGCGTAAGCCGCTCAATGGTGAGTCGTGCTTGGACCTCACTTGTGGCCTGGGTATCGATAGTATGGCCCTTGCAAGGCGTTTTAGGCGTGTCGTAGCTCTCGAGCGTGATACAGACTTGGCTGAGGTTGTACGCCACAATATGGCCCTTATGGGCATTGATAATGTGGAGGTTGTTAGCTCTTCGGCAGAGGAGTATGTAGCCTCGTGCAGCGAGCAGTTCGACTGGGTCTTTGTCGACCCTGATAGACGTTCTGAGGCGGGTAATAAGATGGTATGTATGGAGGATTGCTCGCCCAACATCCTTGAGCTTATGCCACGTCTTAGAGAGTTATCGCGACGTGTGGCTATCAAGCTATCGCCGATGTTCGACTGTGCCGAGGCCTTTCGACTCTTGTCTCCTGCCGAGGTGGAGGTTGTGAGTATTGCGGGCGAGTGCAAGGAGCTCAATATCTATACTGGTGCGGAGCGTAACATATTGCGTATTGCGGTCATCGGCCAGGGCGAGTGGGAGTTCTCCGAGAAGGATATGACCACCACGCCATCACGCGTGGCGTTTGAGTGTGGTGATTGGCGATATTTGCACCTTCCCGACGTTGCTCTGCAGAAGGCTCGTGTTGCCATTGCTGCCTTTAGGGGTCGTGCTGAGATGTGGTCGAACAATGGCTTTGCCTTCTCGCGTGAGATGCTCGATGTGGCGTTACCCTGCAGGAGTTATGAGATTGTCTCGGTGGAGCGTTACCATCCTAAGGAGCTCAAGCGTAGGTATCGAGGCGTGGGTCTCGACATCATCAAGCGTGACACGCAACTCTCGGTAGATGCAGTACGCAAGGCCCTCGGTGCTCGTTCGGGTAGTGAGGTGGTAGTGGCACTTACAAGCATTGAATCCGAGACATACATCATTGAGATTAAGCCAATTACAAAATAGTTGAGTAGAGTGAAAAGGTTAATAAAACGCATCGAGCATATCGTCCACTACACGCTTCTACGCCTTGATCGCGGAAGTAGTCGTGGCTATAACTTCTTTGTGCGTAGCTACCGCCTGCTGTACTATACGCTGCGTAGCCGTAAGCTAAACCGCACGTTTGTCGATAGTGCCGCACTGACGCTGCAGACGATGGTGGCAGTAATACCGCTGCTGGCCTTCACACTTGTCATACTTAGAGAGATGGATGCCTGGGAGAGCTCCATAAATAGCCTCTACGAGAGCTTTGCCGAGTGGCGTTCGCTGCTTGAGGTTGTTGTCGAGACGGCAAGTGTTGCGGCAGATAGCATCCCGTCGGGAGTATTTGCCATTGTCGGTCTTGGCTCACTGCTGTGGATGATATTCATCGTCTTTCGTGCTGTCGAGGGGTCGTTCAACCATATCTGGGGTGTGCGTAACCCACGAGGCTTCGTGAAGCGATATGTGTCGTACACGGTTGTGGCTGTCGTCGTACCTGTGTTGTGGGGCTTGGCTACTACATTCTCTCTCGACTCGCTGAGCTTCCTCGGTGTCTCGGACGTTATCAGCGAGGGACTTATGGGTCTCTTCTCGGTGCTTATCTCTGTGGTGGGTGCAGCACTCTTGTATAAGTATCTGCCCCACGCCGAGGTTAGGTGGCGTTACGCTATTATGGCGGCCTCGCTTGTGGGTGTGGTCCTCACGCTATGGCAGTGGGGGTATGTTTACCTCCAGGTCTATATGACAAACATAAACACCATCTACGGTAGTATGGCGGCGGTGCCACTCTTCATCGTATGGTTGCAGGTGTCGTGGAATATCATTTTGTTTGGCTGCGAGCTATGCTATGTGTGGCAGAATGCCAAGCGTTATGAGTCGATAGATAGCCGACGTCTCGGCTTCCAGAGTCGTAGTCCTCGCGAGGCTATGCGTGCTGTTGTCGTAGGCTCTGGAAATGTTGCTGAGGCCTTTGCCCGCTCACTTGCGGAGTGTCGTGGTGTCGACCTTGTCGAGGTTGTGGCACGCAACGAGGAGCGTGGTCGCTCCATAGCGGAGAGTGTGGGTGCTCAGTGGTGTGGCGATGCGTCGAGGGCTGCCGTTGCCGATATCTATATCATTGCGGTAAGCGATAGGGTAGTCTCGGAGGTTGCCCGTGGTCTCGCGGTGGCTGAGGGTGGTGTTGTGGTCCATACGGCGGGAAGCGTCGCTATGGATGCCCTTGAGGGCTTTGAGGGTCGACGAGGTATCATCTACCCGCTGCAGAGCTTCACATCGGGACGTAGAGTATCGCTCGAGAGTGTGCCACTCTTTATCGAGGCAGATGGTGATGTGTCGCGAGAGCGTGTCGAGGAGCTTAGCTCAAAGCTCTCGGTGAGGGTCGAGTATGCCGATTCTGAGCGTCGCCGCGTGATACACCTTGCTGGTGTCTTTGTAAACAACTTTGTGAACCATCTTTACGCCTCTGGTGCAGATATTGTCTCGCGTGTGGAGCTCGATTTCGACGTGCTGAAACCCCTTATCGACGAGACAGCACGCAAGGCTTTGGAGAGTAACGACCCGCGTAAGGTGCAGACAGGACCTGCTGTGAGGGGCGATAGGGTGGTGACGGAGCGTCACCGTGAGATGCTTCGCGATGATGAGATTAAACAACAGATTTACAACTATATAACGGAGAGTATATGGGAAACTTCAAAGAAGATATAGCTCTTGTCGAGGCTATTGTCCTCGATGTCGATGGCGTGATGACCGATGGTGGTATCATACCCACGCCTGATGGTGATTTTGTGCGTCGCTATGATGCTAAGGATGGCTATGCCATAGCCTCGGCACTGCGTGAGGGGTTGAAGGTGTGTGTCATCTCGGGAGGTCGCGGACGTATGCTCGAGCATCGTCTCACGATGTTGGGCGTGAGCCGTATGTATCTCAACTGTATGGACAAGGTGGCGGCAATCAGCGAGTTTATGGCTGACAATGGCCTTAGTGCAGAGCAGGTGCTCTATATGGGCGACGACATCCCCGACTTGGAGTGTATGCGAGTGGTGGGTATGCCGGTATGTCCTGCCGATGCCTGTATGGAGGTTGTCGAAGCCTCACGCTACGTCTCGGAGTTCAATGGTGGCCACGGTGCTGTGCGTGACATCGTCGAGCAGGTGATGCGTGCTAAGGGTCTCTGGGCGAAGAATTTGAAGGGTGTGCTCGGTCTGCCCACCAAGTAGTCGCGTAATAAGTCTATTATCGGAGCAAAAGAGAGAGGTTGCCTTTTCGGGGGCAACCTCTTCTGTTTTCTATTTGATTCTCAGCCACGAGGCGAGCTCACGCCACGAGGGTCGCTTGCCGTGCATAAAGATGCCTATGCGGTATATCTTGGCAGCAAGCCAGGTGGTGAACACGAAGCTCAGGTAGAGCAGCGTCAGCGAGAGGGCTATCTCCCAACCCGCGATACCGAAGGGTATGCGTGCCATCATCACAATGGGCGAGGTGAGAGGAATGATCGATGCCCAGACAACGATAGGGGAGTTGGGGTCATTGACAACTGCCATCATAGCAAAGAGCGAGAGCATTATAGGTGCCATAATCACAGTATTGAACTGCTGGCCATCCTGTACTGAGTCGACAGCAGAGCCTGCAGCGGCGTAGAGCGAGGCGTAGAGCAGGAAGCCGCCGAGGATGTAGAGGGCGAGGTAGAGGATAAGCGACGACATATAGCCCACATCACCAAGAGTGCCGACAATTCCCTCCATCATAATGTCGTTGGCTGCCACCACATCGCTGCTAAAGAGCGTGGGGACGAGGAAGCGTGAGGCACCGAGGATGAGGAGTGCCCAGATGGCTATCTGCGTGAGGGCGACAGAGGCGATGCCGAGTATCTTGCCCATCATAAGCTCAAAGGGCGAGCAGCTGGTGACCATAACGTCGAGCACACGACTTGCCTTCTCCTCGACAACTGAAGTGAGGACCATCTGACCGTAGAGGATAATGATCATATAGAGTAGCACACCAAAGAGAAGTCCGAGGATGTAGTTTATCTCGGACGAGATAGCCTCCATACTCTCCTCATCGCCTGTGCCGTTGTTCTCGAAGGTGTTGATGGTGATTTCGGTCTCGACATCGCGAAGCATCGTGTCGAGGTCGGCAATGTCGTAACGCTCGAGGAGTTTGTCACGTTCGATGATACTCTCTATCTGACTGGCAATTAGGTCGTTGAGTACGGGCGATGAAGGGGTGTTTGTGATTAGCTGCACGTCGCCTGTGGTGGCCACGTCGGCGGCAATGTAGAGCACGGCCGAGATTGAGCTCTCAGCGTTGTAGGTGCTACAGGCCTCCTCCTTTGAAAGGTCGTTTTGGGCTATGAAGAGCACCTCCTCAGAGGAGCTGAGGCGGGGGGCTATCGTGCCACTCTTGTCAACAACCACAATCTCGCGAAGCTCGGTGCCGGAGTAGAGCATCACGAGTGATGGTGCGAGCATCATTCCAATCATCAAGATTGGCATTAGCAATGTGGTGATTATGAACGACTTCTTGCGTACGCGTTCCGAGAATTCACGCTCGATGATTAATCCTATCTTTCTCATAGTTGTAGCCTTATAGTGTGCCGTCAACAGCACGGATAAATATATCGTTCATCGTGGGTATCAGCTCGCGAATGGAGCGTAGTGAGCAGTGTTCGGCAAGGCGAGTGATGACCGTTGGAATAGCTTCATCCTCAGCGATATGGATGGTGGCAATGTGGTGGCCATCGGCAACCTCGCGAGGGGGTGTGGTGATGGTGGCAAGAGGCTCAAGCTGTGCAGCGAGCGTGTCGATACCTTTGTCGATGGTGATCTCGAAGTTGTTGCTGCGTGCCGAGCGACGGATGGTGTCGACAGGGCCAGAGAGGATGTTGCGTGAGTGGTTGATGAGGGTGATATGGTCGCATATCTCCTCGACAGATGCCATATTGTGGGTCGAGAAGATGATCGTAGCACCACGGTCACGGAGACGGAGAATCTCCTCTTTGAGCAAGTTGGCGTTGATGGGGTCGAAGCCTGAGAATGGCTCGTCAAAGATGAGGAGCCGAGGCTCGTGCAGCACCGTTGTTATGAACTGTACCTTTTGGGCCATACCCTTAGAGAGGTCCTCGACACTGCGACTCCACCAATCCTTGATGTCGAGACGCTCGAACCACTCGCGGAGCCTACGCTCAGCTTCGCGACGCTCAAGACCCTTGAGGCGGGCGTAGAAGATGGCCTGGTCGCCAACACGCATCTTCTTGTAGAGGCCACGCTCCTCGGGCATATAGCCGATGCTGAATATCTCCTTGTCCGTGAGGGGCTTGCCGTCGAGGAGCACGCATCCCGAGTCGGGTATTGTAATGCGGTTGATGACACGCAGTAGGGTGGTCTTGCCAGCACCATTGGGGCCAAGAAGACCGTAGACAGAGCCTCGTGGCACCTCGAGCGATAGGTCGTCGAGGGCCTTGTGCTCGGCGTATCTCTTGGTGACGTGCTGCACGCTGAGTATTGAGTCCATAGCCGATATTTTGGGGGTTTACGATAAGCAAAGATACTAATTTTTACTATATAACAGCTCATTAGATGGATATATTATTGCTCTAAATGGTGATTTTTCATATCTTTGTGGTATGAAACTGATATTCTTAGGCACAGGAACATCACAGGGTGTTCCAGTTATTGGCTGTTGTTGCGAGGTGTGTCGCTCCAAGGATGAGAGGGATAGCCGTCTGCGTACCTCGGCATATCTCGAGGTCGATGGTACGACTATTGTTATCGACGCAGGTCCCGACTTTCGTCAGCAGATGTTGCGTACAGGGATTCGCCGTCTCGACGCTATACTCCTCACACACCAGCATAAGGACCACACGGCGGGTATCGACGATGTGAGGGCCTTTAACTTCGTAGATTTTCCAACCATACATCCGATGCATATCTTTGGTAATGATGCGACTATCAAGACCATTACGAAGGATTTCGACTACGCCTTTGCCGTTGATAAGTATCGTGGTGTCCCTGTCATCGAGCTCCATACTGTCACCCCTGACAAGGTGTTTGAGGTTGCAGGCGTTACTGTTGTTCCCATCGAGGGTAGTCACTCGAGCCACTTCCGTGTGCTCGGCTTTCGTATCGGAGCGTTGGCATATTTGACCGATTTTAACGCCATCAGCGAGGCGGAGATTGCCAAGTTGGAGGGTGTCGACACTCTTGTGGTGAATGCCCTACGCTGGACTAAACACTCGTCGCACTTCTCTGTAACTGAGGCACTTGAGCTTATCGAGAGGGTTGGGCCACGAAGAGCCTATATCACGCATATGTCGCACGAGATAGGCCTACACGCTGAGGCCGAGAGGCGACTACCACGAGGCGTAGAGTTTGCCTATGATGGCCTCGAGATTGAGATTTAAAGTTGGGTTAAAGATTGATTATGAGATGTGTAGCTAAATTTATGGATGGCCGCATTGTGGTCATCACGGGTGCTTCGTCGGGTATTGGCGAGGCTATGGCACGCCGCTACGCAGAGCTTGGTGCTCGTGTGGTGCTTGGTGCTCGTCGTGAGGCGGAGCTGAGGCGTGTTGCCGACGATATCGAGGCTAAGGGCGGCAAGGTGGCATACGTCGTGTGCGATGTTACCCGCGAGAATGATTGCAAAGCTTTGATAATGAAGGCTGTAGAAAGTTTTGGAGGTGTCGATATAATGATCTGTAATGCAGGGTTGTCGATGCGTGCATTGTTTGACGACTGCGACCTTGGGGTGTTGCATCGCCTGATGGATGTAAATTTCTGGGGTACAGTATATTGCACGAAGTATGTCTTGCCCTATCTTCAGCAGTCGCGAGGCTCGCTTGTTGGCATCTCGTCGGTTGCGGGCATCCACGGTCTCCCTGGCCGCACGGGATACTCGGCGTCGAAGTATGCGATGACGGGATTCCTCGACACCATCCGCGTGGAGAACCTCAAGAGGGGTGTGCACGTTATGACAGCCTGCCCAGGCTTCACAGCCTCGAATGTACGCTTCTCGGCACTCACGGCCGATGGCACACAGCAGGGCGAGACACCGCGCAACGAAGCGCGGATGATGACCCCCGACGAGGTGGCGATGATCGTGGCACGCGGCGTGATGCGTCGCAAGCGTCTCTGCCTGATGGAGTGGGAGGGTCGCCTCACGCACTTGGTGAAGAAGTTTTTCCCTGGGCTGGTGGATAGGCTCTTCTATATGGTGATGAAGCGAGAGCCAGACTCGCCGCTGAAGTAAGATTAATAGGGTAAAAGAGACGGAAGGGTATTTAGGGAGTTTAAGGAATTTAAGGAGTGTAACGAGGATGCTGTATCGCTTGCTCGCTATGTTCCCTAAACTCCTTAAACTATCTAACTTTCCTCGCCTCTCAAAACTCCTTCTTGTCGCCTGAATGCATTATTACTAATTTCTAAGTTATCAATTCCTCATTTCTCATTTTTTTATTGTACATTTGCTCTCTAAACAAAAAACAACCTAAAACCTATAATTTATGAAACGACTATTAGCACTCATAGCTATGGTGGCTATCACCACCTCGGCTATGGCCGATGAGGGTATGTGGCTACTGCCCTACATCAAGAAGATGAACGAGAAGGATATGAAGGCCCACGGCTGCAAGCTCTCGGCCGAGGATATCTACTCTGCCGAGAAATCCTCGCTCAAGGATGCTATCGTCATCTTTGGTGGCGGCTGCACAGGTGAGATTGTCTCGCCCAACGGCCTCATCTTCACCAACCACCACTGCGGCTACGACGCCATACAGAAGCTCTCATCTGTGGAGCACGATTACCTCAAGGATGGTTTCTGGGCGCAGAATAATACCGAGGAGCTCCCTGCTGAGGGTCTCGCAGTGCGCTTTGTGCGCCATATCTGGGATGTTACTGCCGACATCAAGGGCAACATCCCTGCAAATGCCTCAGAGCAGGAGTTCAGCGAGATGGTCACAGCCAACAAGGAGGCTAAGATTGCCGAGCTCGAGGCTAAGTACCCTGGCCACGACATCATCATCCCCGGCTTCTTCGGCAACAACCAGTTCTTCGCCTTCGCCCTCGAGACCTACACCGACATACGTCTTGTGGGCACTCCTCCATCCTCTATCGGTAAGTTTGGTGGCGACACCGACAACTGGATGTGGCCACGTCACACTGGCGACTTCTCAGTCTTCCGCGTATATTCTGGTAAGGACAATCGTCCTGCCGACTACTCTGCCGACAATGTCCCTTACAAGGCTGAGAAGTGGCTCGAGATCTCACTCGACGGCATCGAGGAGGGCGATTTCGGTATGATTATGGGCTTCCCAGGCTCTACTGAGCGTTATATGACATCCTACGAGATCGACTATATGCTCGAGGTGGACAATCCACAGCGTATCTATATCCGCGGTGAGCGTCAGGCAATCTTGCGTGAGTGGATGGATGCCGACCAGGCTATCCGCATCCAGTACGACGCTAAGTATGCACGTTCGGCAAACTACTGGAAGAACTCGATAGGTATGTCTCGTGGCATCGAGAATCTCAATGTGAAGGCCAAGAAGGAGGCTCAGGAGAGGGCTTTTCAGGCGTGGGCAGAGAGAAATACCCTCCCCGAGGAGGGCTATATGAGTGCTCTTCAGCTTATCCGCGAGTCGCAGAGTGAGGCATACGCCGAGAATGCCGCTATGCAGTACCTCTCTGAGGCATTCTTGCAGTCTGTGGAGTTGCTCGACCCTATCTTCGACTCTGAGGCTGCCGAGCAGTTCTACAAGGACTATAACGCCGATGTAGACCGTGCTGTGGCTAAGCGTATGTTCCAGATTTACAGGGAGAACAACACTATCCTCCCATCTATCTACGCAAAGATTGATGCAGACTTTGAGGGCAATAGCGATGCCTACGTCGACTGGCTCTACGACAACTCGGCATACACCTCTTACGAGAAGTTTCATAGCAATATCACCCTTGCTAAGGATCCCGAGGATTCCCGCCGTGCTGACCCAGCCTTTGAGCTTGCCGCCTCAATCTTCCAGCTCTACCGCGAGCTGATGCCCGCTGTTAATGCTGCTGGCGAGAAGTATGCCGAGGGTCACCGCAAGTATATCGCTGGCCTTATGCTTATGCAGCCTGACAAGGCGTGGGCATCGGATGCTAACTTCACACTCCGCCTCACCTATGGTAATGTGTTGCCTTATAGCCCTCGCGATGGTGTTGTCTATCAGCACTATACAACCCTTGAGGGTGTTATGGCCAAGGAGGATCCTACAAACCACGAGTTCGTGGTGCCTGAGCGTCTCAAGGAGCTCTATCGCACTAAGGACTATGGTCGCTACGCAGATAAGAGTGGCAACCTTCCTGTTGCCTTCCTTCTCAACTGCGACATCACTGGTGGTAACTCAGGTTCGCCAGTAATGAACAAGAAGGGCCAGCTTATCGGTCTTGCCTTCGACGGCAACTGGGAGGCAATGTCGGGCGACGTGGCCTTTGAGCCAGAGCTTCAGCGTACCATTGCTGTCGACATCCGCTACGTTCTGTTCGTCATCGAGAAGTATGGCCAGGCCGGCTGGCTGCTCAACGAGCTGACAATAAAGAAGTAAACGACAGGGGCTTCCGTAAGGGAGCCTCTTTTAGTTTAGACGGGGATGAGGAGGATAGGGAGGTTAGAGGGTTTAAAGAGTTTAAGGATAGGGGGCTTTTGCTAAACTCTCTAATCACTAACCTCTCTAAACTCACTAACTTCTCTAAGCCACACCCCTCCATACTTTCTCTAACCCCCTCTCCCCTCCCTCGCCTATTTTCCCAGCAAAAAATTTGCTTTTCGTTGTTGAATTTTGTAACTTTGTTGTGTTTTAGACCCTGACATAGCCCTCGTGCGTGTGCGTTACGGGAGTATAAGACCTGAAACAAGAAACTTAAGATATTATATATCACACACTTAAAAACTTTAAACTCTAAACAATTATGGCTAATACCAAAGACAAGTTGTTCGCGGAGTTCCCACCAGTATCGACTGAGCAGTGGGAGGCCGTCATCACAACTGACCTGAAGGGAGCGGACTACGACCGCAAATTGGTATGGAAGACCGGTGAGGGATTCAACGTACGTCCATACTACCGTGCTGAGAACCTCGAAGAGGTTGAGTACCTCGGTGCTGAGGCTGGCGAGTTCCCTTATGTACGCGGTGTCTCTAAGGACAACACTTGGCGTGTGCACCAGAGCATCTCTGTGGAGTGTGCTAAGGCTGCTAACGAGGAGGCTTTGAAGCTTCTTAACTCTGGCGTTGACTCACTCGGCTTCTGCTTCTGCAAGTCTTGTGCTTGTGAGGTAGACGTTGATGCATTGCTCGCTGGCATCGTGCCTACAGCTGTTGAGCTCACATTCTGTGGCTCAAACGTTGAGGGTCTTGCTACATTGGCTAAGAAGGTGCTTGCTAAGTACGCTGCTGAGCCTAAGGATGAGCTTCGTCTCAACTTCTGCATCGATCCACTCGTTCGCAACCTCTCTGTTGAGGGCGCTATGGACGAGGCTGCGTTCGACACTATCGCTGAGCTTGTGAAGGCTACTGCTGAGTACAAGCGTGTGAAGGTTGTTAACGTTGCAGGTGCTACATTCTCTAACGCAGGTTCTACTATCGTTGAGGAGCTCGGTTTCACCCTTGCAGCT
>JAFYSI010000051.1 GCA_017559425.1 Alistipes sp. | reverse complement strand
GGGTGCTGGTTGGATGCTTCCTATGGAGCGCACTTATGCTGACCAGGGCTATCAGAACGAGTTGGATGCCGAGATGATTTACAACACTATCGAGGACCAGATTGTACCATTGTACTACGACCGCTCGGAGGATGGTGTACCACACCGCTGGTGCGACGCTATCAAGAAGTGTGTTGCTGACATCGCATCGAACTTTACAACAAACCGCATGCTTATCGACTACGAGGAGCGTTTCTACAACAAGCTCGCAGCTCGTAAGACTCAGGTTGTAGATAATAACTATCGTTTGGCTCGTGAGATTGCAGCATGGAAGCGTAAGGTATCGGCTGCATGGGATGATGTTAAGATTCTTAACGTACAGCGTGTAGAGCTTAACAATGAGGCTATCTTCGTTGATAAGAAGTATCGTTATGAGGTAACTCTCGATATGGCTAACTTGACAGCTGAGGATTTGGGCGTTGAGGTAGTTGTAGCTAAGCAGATTGAGTCAGGCGAGGCTGTAAATGTAGTTGCTACAAAGGCTCTTGAGGTTAAGTCAGTAAACGGTAGCGAGATAACATTCTCTATCGATTACACTCCTGCTCGTACAGGTACATTCGATGTTGCATTGCGTGTATATCCAAAGAACGACCGCTTGCCATATCGTATGGATTTTGCTCTTGTTAAGTGGGCTTAATTTAGGATAGATAAATCTTTCTATACGACTTTTGGGTTGGGCAGAGTACTCTGCTCAATCCAAATAAGTCGAATTTCATCTCTTTTAGCTCTTTTTCTTGTAAATTTTATAAAGAAAAGAGTTTGATTCGGATATTTTTATTAACTTTACTTGAGTTAAATAATTTTTCAAAAATATTAATATGTCGGCATTAACATTTGACAAGAGTGAATTGGGTAATTTGGAGTATTCACTACAGCGTGAGATGCTCGCTACCGACCGTAAGGGAGGTTACATGAGCACAACAATCGTATGTTGTAATACTCGCAAGTACCATGGTTTGATGGTTTCACCCATCGACCAGACTGACGAGGCTTATGTATTGCTTTCATCATTGGATGAGACAATCATTCAGCACGACCAGTCGTTTAACTTGGCTTTGCACCGCTTCAAGGGTGTTTATGAGCCACGTGGTCACAAGTACATCACTGATTTTAAGTACACCCCAACACCAACAATTACATATCGTGTGGGTGGTGTAATCCTTCGTAAGGAGTTGTTGTGGATTCACAAGCGCACACAGCTCATGATTCGTTACACTCTTGTTGATGCCCATTCGGACACCACATTGCGTTTGCGCCCATTCTTTGCCTTCCGTAACAAACATGCCTTGTCAAAGGCTAATATGGAGGCCGATGGTAGAGCATATCCAGCAAAGTGCGGTGTGAAGAGTAAGCTTTATGAGGGTTTCCCATGGCTCTATTTGCAGACCAATAAGAGCGATGCGGAGTTCGTTGCTGCTCCCGATTGGTACTATGGTTTCGAGTATCCTGAGGAGATTAAGCGTGGTTATGACGGTTATGAGGATTTGATGACTACAGGTTACTTCGAGATGAAAATCAAGAAGGGCGAGAGTATCATCTTCTCTGCTGCTACCGATGAGGTTGCATCTGCTGAGGCTATTTCAGAGATGTATGAGGCATCTATCGCACGTCGTACTCACAAGATAGATTTCCTTAGCTGCTTGCACCACTCGGCACGTCAGTTTATCGTACGTCGTCCAGGTGGTAGAACCGAGATGATTGCTGGTTATCCTTGGTATGGTACGGTAGGTCGTGACACCTTGATGTCGTTGCCAGGTATCGTGCTTGAGCAGAAGTATAAGGAGGATTGCTTGGATGTACTCGATACTATGGTTAGCCAAATGTCGAATGGTAATTTTGCAGGTTCGGCTTCAGCGTGGGTAGCTGCCGACGCCCCACTGTGGTTCTATTGGACCTTGCAGAATTTGGAGAAGCATATCTCTGCTAAGGCTTTGTGGGAGCGCTACGGTGAGGCTATGAAGTCTATTTTGGAGGCTTACCGTCGTGGCTTTGGCGAGAAGGTTAAGATGCACGCTAATGGTTTGGTGTGGGCTGCGGCTCAGGGTGAGGCTCTCACTTGGATGGATACCAAGGTCGATGGCCAGCCTGTTGCACAGCGTGCGGGTTATGCAGTTGAGATTCAAGCATTGTGGTACAACGCAGTAAGCTATACTTTGGCGTTGGCTCGCAAGATGAAAGATAAGGCTTTTGTTGAGGCTTGGGCTGATGTTCCAGAACTCACTAAAAAGTCATTTGTTGAGAAATTCTGGCTTTCAGAAGGCTATTTGGCAGACTATGTGAATGACTATGAGACTAACGACTTCCGTCGTTCAAATATGCTTGTAGCATGTGGTTTGGACTACACAATGCTTTCTGAGGAGCAGATTATGGATGTGTTGAGTGTTGTACGTCAGCACCTTCTTACACCACGTGGTGTACGTTCTTTGTCGCCTCGCAACCCATTCTATGAGGCATCATATGCTGAGGACCAGCGTTCAGAGGATAAGGCAAGCCGCAACGGTGCAATCTGGATTTGGCCTTTGATGTTCTATGTTAAGACAGGTTTCGCTATTGCAAAAGAGCGTTTCTTGCCTGAGGCAAATGACATTTTGGCTGCGTTCGACGAGGAGATTCAGACATCATGCATTGGCTCAATAAGCGAGTGCTTCGAGGGTGACCCTCCATTCAAGGCTCATGGTTGCTTGTCTCAGGCAACAAGTGTAGGCGGTTTGCTCTACATCAGCGATTTGATTTCTCAGTGGGAGAAGCCTGAGCAGCCTGCTAAGACAACAAAGACCAAGGCAACTAAGGCTACAAAGGCTGCCAAGGCAGAAGTTGTAGAGGAGAAGGTTGAAGAGAAGCCCGCCAAGAAGTGTAGCGCTAAGAAGTGCGCTACAAAGGCTACCAAAGAGACTGTTGCAGAGGTGACAGAGGAGGCTAAGCCTAAAAGAAAATGTGTACGCAAGAAGAAATAAGATAAAACGATAATAGGATGAGAGTATTAATGTTTGGTTGGGAGTTCCCACCTCATATTGCCGGTGGTCTGGGTACAGCTTGTTATGGTATGACCCGAGGCTTGGCACGCAACGATGTGGAGGTTATCTTCGTGATGCCTCGTGCTTCGGGCGACGAGGATGAGCGATTTGTTAAGGTTGTCAATGCGTCAGATGTTGAGGCACGCTATTGTGATGGCAGTGTTGCAGGTGCTGATGATATCATGCGCAAGATTTCGTTCATTCACATCGACTCGAACATGGTTCCTTATATCTCTCCTGAGGAGTGGGCTACCTATCGTGAGGGCTACGAGCGTACAGGTAAGAAGTTCTGGGAGAAGGAGGGTGACAGCTGGACTCAGCGTTACACATTCTCTGGTAAGTATGGTGCAAACCTTATGGAGGAGGTTGCACGCTATGCAGTCGTGGCGGCTGAGGTTGCTCGTCAGTTGGAGGGTCAGTTCGACGTTATCCATGCTCACGATTGGCTTACATATTTTGCAGGTATCGCTGCTAAGCGCGTATCTGGCAAGCCTCTTGTAGTACACATGCACGCGACGTCATTTGACCGTTCGTCGGGTGACAATATCGACACACGTGTTTACGAGATTGAGCGTGCAGGTATGGCTGCTGCTGACCGTGTTATCGCAGTGTCTAACCTCACTCGTAACATATGTATCGAGAAGTATAATATTCCTGCAGAGCGTGTTGTAACTGTTCACAACGCTGTACGTTTTGCCGAGAAGGAGAACGAGGCTCCAGAGCGCGGTGTTGAGGATAAGATTGTAACATTCTTGGGCCGTATCACCTACCAGAAGGGTCCTGACTACTTTGTTGAGGCTGCTGCTAAGGTGTTGAAGCGTGTCCCTAACGTACGTTTCGTTATGGCAGGTTCGGGTGATATGATGAATCACGTTATCCGTCGTGTTGCTCGTTTGGGTATTGCCGACCGTTTCCACTTTACAGGTTTCTTGAAGGGTGACGATGTGCACAAGATGTTCCAGCTCTCGGATTTGTATATCATGCCTTCGGTGTCGGAGCCATTTGGTATCTCACCATTGGAGGCTATGCGTGCCAACGTACCTTCGATTATCTCGAAGCAGTCGGGTGTAGCCGAGGTATTGGACTATGCTGTTAAGGTTGATTATTGGGATGTTGATGCTATGGCAGATGCAATCTACGGTTTTGTTAAGTACCCAGCTTTGTCGAAGATGTTCGCAAAGAAGGGTCTTGAGGAGGTTATTGGTTTGAAGTGGAACAACGCTGCTGCCAAGATTAAGACCGTATATGAAGATGCGATAAATGAGTGTAAATAATAAAAATAAATAGATATGAAAACAGTAAATTTGTATTTTCAGGTACACCAGCCATGGCGTTTGAAGGTTTATCGATTCTTCAATATTGGTAAGGACCACAACTATCTCGATGATTTCACCAACCGTGCTATCATGCAGAAGGTTGCACGCCAGTGCTATTTGCCTATGAATGCTCTTTTGTTGAATCTCATCAAGGAGCATAAGGGTGCTTTCAAGTGCTCATTCTCAATCACAGGTACTGCCGTTGAGCAGTTCCGTATCTATGCACCTGAGGTGTTGGAGTCATTCCGCGCTTTGGCTCAGACAGGTTGTGTAGAGTTCCTTGCCGAGACATACTCTCACTCTTTGGCAGCTCTCTCTTCAAAGGAGGACTTTGTTGAGCAGGTTAAGCTCCACTCAAAGATGATTAAGGAGGAGTTCGGTAAGAAACCTGTTGCATTCCGTAATACTGAGCTTATCTACTCTGACCAGATTGGTGAGATGGTATCAGCTTTGGGCTTCAAGACTATCTTGGCTGAGGGTGCAAAGCAT
>JAFYSI010000050.1 GCA_017559425.1 Alistipes sp. | reverse complement strand
CACGAGTGAGTATTCGCCCTTAGGTGTTATGCTATAGGAGATGTTGGCATTTGGGAAGAGCTTGAAGTAGCTTGATAGTGGCTCCTCTGTGCCTCGCTCGTGGAAGTGGGTGTACTCGCCGCGAAGACCTCCCACCAAGCTCCAGCGACCAACTCTTGCTGAGGCAGTTACGTAAGCTGCTGCGATATTCTCTGTGTAGCCTATGTCGTAGCTTTGATCCTCGTTAACTATCCAGTTGCCATCGGTCAGCCACTCATATTTTGAGGTGTTTCCGTTCTTGTTGAAAGTATACTTCACACCCGCCTTTAGGCTCAGTTTGTCTGAAAATATCTTTGTGTAGTCGACACGTGCTGTGGCAAGCTGGTAGCGACCTCCCGCAGCATTGCGATATGTCGAGTCAATCTTGTTCATCTGTGTCATATCGTACGAGGTGTCGAAGTAGTTGTAGTTGTGGGGTGTCATCGAGTTGGTGTAGTCACCGATAAACTTGATGTTTGAGCCTATCTCGTCGAGCTTGATGATGTAGTTGAGTGTTGACGTTGTCATATTACTATTCATCTTGCTTGAGTAGTCACCCTCGCTACGTCTGCAGCTTAAGCTGTGCTCGGTCCAGGTGTCGGTAATGTCGCTGCCACCCCAGTAGTTGTGCTGAAGCTCTGCGCCGATGCTGTGGCGTGAGTTGATGTCGTAGACGAATCCAAGGTTGATACCTGCCCAGTTAGACCTCTCATTCATAGTTGTAGCAGCGTCGATTACAGTTCCTGAGTCGTAGTCGGTATGCTCCTCTGTGGTGTACTCATAGCCATTTGTTCCTGCCCAGGTACGACCATAGAGGTTGAGGCCTCCAGAGTTGTAGTTGAGCGAGAGCGAAGGCATCACGTTGTAGAGGTTTTTTGAGACATTACCCACAATCGATGCTGAGCCCATAAGACCCATATCGAGGTTACGCTTTGTTGTAATCTTGATGATGCCGCCTGAAGAGTTAGCATCGTAGTCGGCTCCCGACTGTGGGATCACCTCGATACGCTGAATATCCTCGGCTCGCAGCGAGCGGATGTAGGCAATGAGCTGTGTGTCGTCGAGCTTCACCTCGCGGTCGTTGAGGTATATCTTGGATCCTGACGAACCATTAATCGAGATCTTGTCGTCCTGAATCCATACGCCTGGTGAGCTCTTTAGCAGCTCCTCGCCATCTTTGCCAAGAGCGATGGGTGAGTTGGCAACATCGACCACGAAGCGGTCTGCCTCGCGGCGAATAAGCTGTGAGGTGATCACCACCTCCTCAATCTGCTCCGAGTCGGTCTCGAGTGTTATGTCGCCGAGGTTGATGCTCTCGCTGAGCTCCAACTCTTGGGTCTCTGTCTTGTAGCCTATGAAGCTTACGATAAGGGTGTAGTTACCCGCTGCAGCGTTGAGCGTGAATGCTCCGTTGCTCGCAGTAGCACCACCAGCCACTTGAGCGTTATCCTTTGTAAGTACCACCGTAGCGTAGGGCACGGGTGTACCCTCGTCGTTGACGACGCGTCCCGAAACGGTGAGTCGCTGTGCTACTGCTCCTGCTGTGGCTGCCACCATAAACAAAAGCGACATTGCCACCATTTTTAATGCTCTCATATCGAAAAATTGTTAGTTAATTTTCCTTGGTTGTAAAGATAATACATTTCCCCCCCCCGCAAAATTTTTGACTCTTTTTTTTAGTTCGCCTCGTCGTTTGTTGCATATATTTCGACCTTTGAGCTAAACAGAGCAGAAATGGGGTTGTATCAGTCGTTTGTTAGTGTACTACATAACTAATACACTGCAAATATATCGCCCCAAACTGAGAAATCCAAATTTTAGGCTTACTTTTTTTATAAAATTTCGATACCTATTTTTATAATAATTGTCTCTGATTGTGGTCTCTTTAGCAGCAAGCGGTTTGATAAATCAGATTTTTATTTATACTTTTGCTACACAATTTGAAAATTTATAACTAAAACAGAATAATTATGCGAAAACTTTACTTACTACTTATCACAGCCCTTCTTGTTGCGGCCTGCGATAACAAGGAGCCTCAGCCCGCCGTGCAGGGTCTAAGACTCGTTGGCGAACAGTCGACAGAACTCTTGTTCGATGGTTGGTCAGATTCGGCAGAGATTACCTTTAGCTCGCCTATTAACTGGATGATTACCACCTCTGACACCTCAGAGTGGTTTAAGGTGTCGCCACTCTATGGTGGTGCTGGCGAGTCTACTATCAAAGTCGAGGTCTTCGACTACGATGGCGACTCGATGCTCGAGAGTAGCTTCGCTATCGTGGCTGGTGACGAGCGTATCGACTTTACCATCAAGCAGCGTTCGGCACTCGACCCCGAGAGCGAGTTTATCGTTGTGAAGGACCCTAAGTTCGAGGCATTCCTCGTGAAGCACTACGATACCAATGGCAATGGCCGTATCGAGAAGAGCGAGGCTGCAGTTGTCGAGTCGATGGCTTGTAACGACCTAACACTCACATCGGTAGAGGGTATCAAGTACTTCACATCGCTCAGAATTTTCGACTGCTCTTACAACTCTATCGAGGGTGAACTCGACCTCTCAGGTATGACAAGCCTTGAGGAGGCGTATGTCGACCACAACCTCTATGACAAGATTAACTTTGCAGGCTGCTCAAACCTCGAGATTGTCGAGGCTAACGACAATGTGGAGCATACTGCCGAGTACACCTCTATCTTCCGCACTAAGGCTATCGACCTTACTGGCTGTAGCTCGCTTATCTACCTCGAGCTTACTGATAACGGCATCGAGGAGATCGACCTCTCGGCTTGTGTTAAGTTGCAGGTGTTGCGTATGACCTGGAATGCCCTCACATCGATCGACGTTACGCACAATCCTGAGCTTACCCATCTCTATGTGCGTAAGAATCCTGAGCTCACAGGCGTTATTGACCTCTCGAACAACACCAAGCTTCAGGAGGTGTGGTGTGCCGAGAGTAAGGTGGAGGGTCTTAACCTTGCTAACGCTCACGACGATCTCACAACGATTGTCTCGTACTACTCTAACATCGCGACTCTCGACCTCTCGACTTGTCCTAACCTCACAACGCTCGAGGCTCACGGTATGAAGCTCACCTCTATCGACCTTACAAAGTGCACAAAGCTCGACTATTTGTGGCTCAAGTTCAACGAGATCACAGCACTCGACCTTACCAACTGTCCAGAGATTCAGGAGGTGCAGATTGGCTACAACCAGATCACTACGCTCGATATGTCGAAGTCTCCAAAGCTCAAGCTCTTGGAGGTTGCATCAAATCAACTTACTGATGTTAACTTGCAGGGTTGTACAGAGTTGGAGTCGCTCGACGTGAGTGCAAACCAGCTCACTGAGATCGACCTCTCAGACTCTAAGAGGCTCTTCTCAGCAAGCGTCAGCGAGAACCAACTCACAGAGCTCGACCTCTCGGGTATGGAGGAGTTGGTGGTCATCAGCTGCTCGTTCAACAAGCTCACCTCTATCAATACTGATGGTTGCCGCGACTTGCGTTGGTTGTATGCCGATAATAACTGCCTTACTCACCTCGACCTTCGTGCAAACAAGGCAATGGAGGAGCTCGCCTTGACAAACAACAAACTTGTGGAGTTGCTCGTAAGTGGTCTTCCAGCATTGTCACTCTGCGAGTTCAATGGCAACAACCTCGAGCGTCTTGACCTCACTGGTTGCCCATCAGTCTATGAGCTCTACGTTCACGATAACCCTCTTGCCTACTTTAGTGCCTACGACTGTGTAGCACTCTACCAGATTGATATTCGTCGCACAGCGATGAAGTCTATCGACTTGTCGAAGAACAAGAACGTTGCCTTCATCTTTGCCGAGGAGAACCCACAGCTCAAGACTATCTACATCCACCCAGAGGCTCCTATCAACACTATCTCGTGTGATGAGCACGTCAACGTATACTACTACGACGCTCAGGATTACGACGATGTAGATACTGAAAATTGGGGTGATGAGGATATTAACCCTTGGCAGACTGCTGCATAGTTTTATCTACTAACTAATTGATGATTATGAATATGAACAAGAATATATTTGCAATTTTGGCTGCTGCATTGTCACTCTTGACCGTGTCGTGCCAGAAGGATGATGCTGGTGTTGCGGCTACTGAAGAGACTCGCACTGTCGAGGTCTACGCCGCAGAGACACGAACAACAATTGGCTATGAGGCTTCCGACGTCTCGCACCTCGAGTGGTGTGAGGGCGACAAGGTGGCATACGTCACTGATGCTGAGGGTGACACCTTCAAGAGTGCAGAGATGAAGCAGGGCGGAGATGGCTGGTACTTCTTGAGTGATGTGCCAAAGAGTGCAAACGCTATCTATGTTGTATACCCTGTTGGCGACAACGCGGGTAAGACTCTTGCTGAGGCTAAGGCCTCACTCGCGGCTAATATCGTGCAGATTGCGGGTGATGAGTTCGATGGCAAGTTGCTTCCAATGTTTGCTACAGCACCCCTCACATCGAGCAATAACCGTATTATGGCCACCTATCGTGTCTTGGCTTCTGTCGTTCGATTCACTGTTAAGGGTGAGGGTCACGACACAGAGAGCCTTCGTAGCGTAACACTTACAACCTCAGAGTCTTTGGTGGGCGATTATGGCGTTGATGTGGCCTCTGGCGAGGTGGTCTTCAACGGTGTGGCTTCGAGCATCAAGGTGGAGTATCAGAGTGCTACAGAGGTTGGTGAGGATGTACTTCTTTCCAATAGCCACGACATCTATATGGTTGTTCCATCTGCGGAGTTTAGTGGCGTAAAGGTTGTCGTTGAGACCGACGCTGATACATATGTTTGGAGCGATGGTGCTATGGACCTCACACACCCTGAGCGTAGATTGTATCGCGTAGCTCTCGACCTCTCAACCTCGGAGGGTGCTCCAGTGCCTGTAAACCGCTATTTTAAGCCAGTACTCTACCAGAGTGAGATTACCAACGATGGCACATACCTCATCGCTGTGAAGCTCGGTGGTAAGTACTATGTTACTAACAACGTGCCAACGAATAGCTCTAACTACTACTGGGTTACAGGCGTTGAACTCTCATCTGACGAGTTCGGCATCTTGCACACCGACGAGGCTATGAACTACACTTGGAGCATCACACAGCACGATGAGGGCTATATGTTCTACTCAGCAAATATGGAGAAGCAGGGCACTATGGGTGTCTACCTCATCTCGCAGGGTGGCACAGGCTCGTTCTCGGGTGAGAGTGGCAACGAGGGTAAGGCTTGGTATGTCACCGAGGATAAGCTCCCTACGGGTGATGGTGTGTTGCGTGCTTACTGGGATATCGTGCTCGATGGTCCGGGTGTTGCAACGCTCTACAACAAGTACGATCGCGATGTGGAAGACAACGTTTGCTACAAATACTGCACCGCGTGCAACTACTTCACACTCTGCTTGGAGGGTGCTCCCGACAAGGCTAATATCTCGCTTATGAAGCTCAGCGAGTAAGTTGTTATACAACTTCATACGAAAATAGGGGGATATCCTTTGTGGGATATCTCCCTAATTTTTTCGATATTTTATCGCCTCGTAGTGTGGTTAATTTGAGAAAATGTCGTATCTTTGCAAAATTGAAGATATAGCCTTTTAAAACTAAGTTTATTATGTTAAGTTTACTCTACTACGTCCTTGCGACAATCATCTGTTTTGTGCTCTATTTGCTCTCTTGGATAGCCTTCTTTATCTGCTACCCATTTGACAAACGACGCGTTGTTGTTCACTTCTTGAGCAAGCTCATCACCGATACCGTTCTCGGTATCTTTGGCCGCCACGTCATCGGTGCTGAGAATATCGATCCTAAGCAGCCATACGTCATCGTCATCAACCACACCTCGATGATGGATATTATGAGCATCTACCCACTCCCTTTGGTCTTTAAGTGGGTGTCGAAGAGAGAGGTATACCGCATCCCTATGGTAGGCCGTCTGCTCTATATGCACGGCGATATTGTCATCAATCGTGCCAGCACTAAGGAGGCAATGCAGCTTGTTCACACTCGTGGTATGGAGTGGTTGAAGAAGGGTGCGTCGGTGTCGATCTTCCCAGAGGGTACTCGCTCGAAGGATGGCGAGATTCACAACTTCAAGGCTGGTGCTTTTATCCTTGCTAAGGATGCCGAGGTGCCTATCTTGCCAGTTGTTGTGGAGGGTACAAACAATATGGTGCGTAATCGAATCTTTATGAACTGGAAGAACCGCATCACAATCAAGGTGTTGCCTCCAGTGTCAAAGGAGGATGTTGTATCACGTCCTATCAAGGAGGTTATGGCCGAGGTGCGTGAGTCTATGGTAGAGACATTGGCCGAGCTCCGTGCAAATAAGAAATAAGAAAACGTGTTGATAGATATATGTCTGAACAAAACTCTCTAAACCTAACAGCTCAATACGACAAGGATGCGATTAAGACCCTCTCGCCAAGAGAGCATATCCGTCTACGTCCAGGTATGTACATCGGAAAGCTCGGCGATGGTACTCAGGCCGACGATGGTATCTATGTGCTCCTCAAGGAGGTCGTGGATAACTCCATCGACGAGTTTATTATGGGTGCTGGTAAGCGTATCGAGATTCGCATCGAGGATAATAAGGTCTCGGTGCGTGACTACGGTCGTGGTATCCCTCTCGAGGCCTTGTCGGATGCTGTGAGCAAGATGAATACTGGTGGTAAGTATGGTGGCGATGCCTTCAAGAAGAGTGTTGGTTTGAATGGTGTCGGTGTCAAGGCCGTGAATATGCTCTCGAGCCACTTCCTCGCTCGCTCTGTGCGTCAGGGCGAGGCACGCACCGTGACATTCTCGCAGGGTATGGAGCTTACAGACCGCTCGGAGAGTGGGGTAGCGGAGCAGAACGGAACCTACGTTGAGTTTATCGTCGACACCGAGGTATTTGGTGAGTACTCCTACAACCTCGAGTATGTCGAGCAGATGGTCAAGAACTATACCTATCTCAATCTAGGTCTTACGATTGTGCTCAATGGCGAGTCGTACGTCTCGAAGAATGGTCTTCTCGATTTGGTCAACGATAACCTCTCGAGCGACCCATTGTATCCCCCAGTGCATATCTCGGGCGAGGATATCGAGATTGTAATCACCCACGGCAATGGCTATGGCGAGGCATACTACTCATTTGTCAATGGTCAGTATACGCCCCAGGGTGGTACTCACCAGGCAGCATTCCGCGAGGCGGTGGCTAAGACCATCAAGGAGTTCTACCATAAGGACTACGAGCCTGCCGACATCCGAACATCTATCATCGCTGCTGTCTCGGTGCGTGTCAACGACCCTATCTTCGAGTCGCAGACAAAGACCAAGCTCGGCTCACGCGATAAGGAGGAGGGTGTCACAATGCGTCAGTTCATCGGCGACTTCCTCGCTGTGAACCTCGACAACTACCTCCATAAGCACCCTGAGACTGCTCAGACGCTGCAGCGTAAGATTGTCGAGAACGAGAAGGAGCGTAAGGCCATCTCTGGTGTTCAGAAGAAGGCTCGCGAGGCGGCTAAGAAGGTGTCGCTCAACAATAAGAAGTTGCGTGACTGTAAGATACACTATACGGACAAGAACGAGCTTGCCGACAAGACTATGATATTCATTACGGAGGGTAACTCAGCTTCGGGCTCTATCACCTCGAGCCGTGACCCTCGTACTCAGGCCGTCTTCTCGTTGCGTGGTAAGCCTCTCAACTGCTACGGTCTCACGAAGCGTGTGGTCTACGAGAATGAGGAGTTTAACCTCTTGCAGGCCGCCCTCAATATCGAGGAGGATATGGATAACTTGCGTTACAACAAGGTTATCATTGCTACCGATGCCGATGTCGACGGTATGCACATCCGCCTGTTGCTCACCTCGTTCTTCTTGCAGTTCTTCCCCGATGTGATTCGCTTGGGTCACCTCTACATTCTGCAGACGCCGCTATTCCGTGTTCGTAACAAGAAGGAGACCCACTACTGCTACTCCGACGAGGAGCGTCAGGCAGCTGTTAAGAAGTGTGGTGCTCAGGCAGAGATCACTCGATTCAAGGGTCTTGGTGAGATCTCGGCTGCCGAGTTCAAGGAGTTCATCGGCGAGGGTATGCGTCTTGATAAGGTGCGACTCACGAAGGATGACCCTATCAAGGATATGCTCGAGTTTTATATGGGTAAGAATACGCCCGACCGTAAGGACTTTATCGTGGGTAACTTGCGTGTCGAGGAGGATATTGTTGAAAATGTGAAAAAGCTTAACTAATGGAGGATACTAAGGATATTTTGGAGATTGACGAGACTCAAGTTGAGGCTCCGGAGGATGATAGCCGTGATGATGCTCCAAAGGGTAAGTATGAGGCTCTGACCTCGGCCGAGGATGATGTACGTCGTCTCACGGGAATGTATAAAAACTGGTTCTTGGACTACGCCTCGTACGTAATCCTTGAGCGTGCTGTGCCCCACTTGGAGGATGGCTTGAAGCCTGTGCAGCGACGTATCTTGCACGCTATGAAATGCGTTGAGGATGGTCGCTACAATAAGGTTGCCAACGTTGTGGGTCAGGCTATGCAGTATCACCCTCACGGTGATGCCTCAATCAAGGATGCCCTTGTGCAGCTCGGCCAGAAGGGCCTGCTTATCGATATGCAGGGTAACTGGGGTAACATCCTCACGGGTGATGAGGCAGCAGCAGGTCGATATATCGAGGCTCGTCTGTCGAAGTTCGCCTTGGAGGTGGTCTACAACAAGAAGACCACGGAGTGGATGCTCGCCTACGATGGTCGTAAGGAGGAGCCAGTAACGCTACCAGTTAAGTTCCCGCTCTTGTTGGCTCAGGGTGCTGATGGTATCGCTGTAGGTCTTGCATCAAAGATTCTGCCTCACAACTTTACAGAGCTTATCAACGCATCTATTGCCTACCTGCGTGGCGAGGAGTTTATGCTCTTGCCCGACTTCCAGACAGGAGGTATTATGGATGCCAGCAACTATAACGATGGTCTTCGTGGTGGTTCGGTGCGTGTGCGTGCCCGCATCTCGAAGATCGACAAGCGTACGTTGGCTATCACAGAGATTCCTTATACAACGACCTCAGAGTCGATTAAAGAGTCCATCATCAAGGCCAACGACAAGGGAAAGATTAAGATTCGTAAGGTCGACGATAACACTGCCGAGAAGGTCGAGATTATCATCCAGGTGGCTGCCGACGAGTCGTCAGACAAGACTATCGACGCACTCTATGCCTTCACCGACTGTGAGGTCTCTATCTCGCCAAATGCCTGCGTGATCCTCAACGACAAACCTGTCTTTATGGGTGTGAGCGACATCTTGCGTTACTCTACCGACCATACGCGTAATCTGCTTGGCCGAGAGCTCCAAATCAAACTCGATGAGCTCAACGAGGCTTGGCACGCAGCATCCTTGGAGCGTATCTTTATCGAGAACAAGCTTTACCAGCTTATCGAGGGTTGTCGCACGCGTGAGGCTGCCTACGAGGCTGTGGACAAGGGTCTCGAACCATTTAAGAAGCTGTTGCGTAGAGAGGTTACCATCGAGGATGTTCAGCGTCTAACAGAGTTGAAGTTCATCCGTATCTCACGCTACGACTCCGAGAAGGCCGACAACGAGATTAAGCAGATCGAGAAGGATATCAAGCAGACTAAGCACGACCTCGAGCACTTGACCGACTACACCATTGCCTACTTTGAGCGTATCCGCGAGAAGTATGGCGAGGGTCACGAGCGTCGTACCGAGATTCGTGAGTTCGACACTATCGAGGCGTGGAAGGTTGCCTCGTCGAACGCTAAGCTCTATGTCGACCGTGCTGAGGGCTTCTTTGGCTTCGGTAAGAGTATGAAGGATTCTGAGTTCGTCTGCGACTGCTCGAACCTCGACGATGTGATAATAATCCTTAAGGATGGCCGTTATAAGATTACGAAGATATCGGATAAGGCCTTCTTCGACAAGGGTATCTACTATATTGGCATCTACAAGCGTAACGACGAGCGTACCATCTATAATATGCTCTATCGTGACGGTCGTGGTGGTGCTATTATGATGAAGCGTTGTGCCATCAAGTCGGTGACTCGCGACAAGGAGTATGACCTCACAAAGGGTACCCCTAAGAGCGAATTGTTGTACCTCTCGGTCAACCCTAATGGCGAGGCAGAGGTACTCAAGATATATCTGCGTCCACGGGCACGCCTCAAAAAGTGTATCATAGACCTCGACCTCTCGACACTCGCTATCAAGGGTCGTCAGAGCGTTGGTAACCTTGTGACACGCTACTCGATTAACAAGATTGTGCTCAAGGAGCGTGGTGCTTCGACACTCGGTGGTCAGAACATCTGGTACGACGACGATGTTTGCCGCCTCAATACCGATGGTCGTGGTATGCTGCTTGGCGAGTTCAAGGGAGAGGATAAGATTGTTGTGTGGACTGCCAAGAACCAGTACTACATCACTGGCTTCGACATCCAACAGCACTTCCCCGATGACACTCTTCGTGTGGAGCGTTACCGACCAAACCGCGTCTACTCACTCTGCTACTACGATGGCGAGCAGGAGTACTACTATATGAAGCGTTTCCAGCTCGAGGCCAGCGACAAGACGCAGTTCTTCCTCGACGAGGATTCACAGATGCGTTTCGTGGCTATGACCGACCGTAGCGGAGCAACCCTCGAGGTGGTCTTTGGTGGTCAGCATCAACAGCGTCCTACCGAGATGGTCGATGTCGACGAGTTTATCGGCATCAAGAGCCATCGTGCTAAGGGTAAGCGAATTACTACCTATGAGGTGGCAACACTCCGCTTCATCGAGCCTGAGGAGCCAGAGCCTGAGGAGATTGACGATGAGGATGTCGACATCGAGGCTATCGACTCGGAGGTTGATGTTGATACTATCGACGTCGATGAGCTTATGGGTGACGATATCAAGGCCGATCCAACTGTCGACTACTCGCAGCGTGGCGAGAGGGAGGATGGTGGCCTTGCGGCACAGTTGGACCTCTTCTAACGTGTAGGGACTATGAAGCTCTTCTTGGTGGGATACGCAGGTTCGGGCAAGAGTACCTTTGCTAAAATGTTGTCACGTCGCTTGGCCTGTAGGTTTGTCGATACCGACAAGCGTGTCGAGCAGATGGTGGGTGCCTCGGTTGCCGACATCTTTTTCTACGAGGGCGAGGAGTATTTCCGTCGCTCGGAGCGTGAGGCTCTGGAGGATGTCACAAAGGGCGAAGAGCCGCTTATCATTGCTACAGGTGGAGGTCTGCCAACGTGGAGTGATAATATGGAGTGGATGAACTTGCGTGGTGTGACCATCTATCTTCGTCGCTCGGCAGAGCAGATTCTTAGCCGTCTCTCGGACTATGGCCGCGAGAAGCGACCTCTGTTTCGTGGTAAGAGCGATGCGGAACTCCTTGAGTTTATGCGTGAGCAGATGGCCCAGCGTGAGAGTTACTATGCTAAGGCAGAGATTGTTATCGACTGCACAACACTCTCTGACGAGGCTGCCGTAGAACAGATTGTAAACAGAGTAAAAACATTATAGATGAATCGAGCAGCTATTGGAGTCTATGACTCGGGTATGGGTGGCCTGTCGGTGTGGCGTGAGCTACGTCGACTACTCCCTTGTGAGTCGTTAATCTATCTCGGTGATGGTAAGAACTGCCCCTATGGCGGTCGCTCGCGAGAGGAGATTATAGGCTTCGCCGAGGCTGCTGTTGAACGCCTCTTGACCGAGGGTGTCAAGATGGTTGTTGTGGGGTGCAACACCGCTACCACGGCCGCTATCGACCATCTGCGTCAGCGTTGGCCAGAGCTTCCGATCGTTGGTCTCGAGCCCGCTGTTAAGCCTGCCTGCCTTGCAACGCGTAGTCGTAAGATTGCAGTCCTTGCCACGGAGCATAGTCTCAAGAGCGATATGTTTTTGCGTACGGCGAGTCGCTATGCCGACGATGTGGAGGTTCTGAAGGTTGTGGGTCGCGACTTTGTTGAGATTGTCGAAGAGAGCGAGGAGCATAGCGAGCGTGCTGAGCGTGCTGTACGCAGCGTTGTCGAGCCTCTGTTGACAGAGGGTGTTGATAAGATCGTCCTTGGCTGCACGCACTACCCATTTCTTCGTCCGCTCATTGAGGATGTTGTTGTGGGTCACGATATCGAGGTTATCGACTCGGGCGAGGCTGTAGCACGTCGCGTAAAGTGGCTCTTGGAGCGTTACGACATCGCAGCAGAGGAGGGTAACGAGTCGCACCTAAGCTTCCTGACGTTCCATACCGAGGAGTACCGCTTGTTGCTTGAGCGTAAGGCTCAGAGCATCTTAGAGCAGATGAGTAAGTAAAGTAAATATTGCTGAAATATAGTATATTATGGCAAAGAAGAGTAAGAAAAAGGCTGCAAAGCTCACCCCCGAGCAGGAGGAGTTAAGAGCTGTACGCCGTGATAATATAAGATGGATTGCGGGATTCGCACTCTTGGCAGCGGGCATCTATGTCATCTGCTCTATCGTCTCGTTCTTCTTCTACTGGCGAGAGGATATGAGTGCTATTGCTATGCGTGCTCAGAACAATCCGCTCTACACACCTATCTTCAACAATGTATGTGGCTCGATGGGTGCTAAGATATCGTTGTTGCTTGTTGGTCGTGGCTTTGGTCTCTTTGCCGTTGTCGTGACTATCTACCTGCTTGTTATGGGCTGGCGACTCTTCCGTAGCAAGGATCTACGCCTTCTATATATCACCATCAGCTCGGCACTTATCCTTATCCTCGGCTCGCTCACTTTGTCCTTTGCCTTTGGCACTAAGTTGGATCTCTATGGCTCAGGTCTTGGCGGTGCCTATGGTTTGGCTCTCATTGAGACCCTTGTCGAGACTATGGGATTCGTTGGTACTCTGCTTGTTATCGTTGCTGGATGGATACTCACTGGTCTCTTTATCAACCGTAATTTCTTGAGCCGTGTGGACTCTGCTGGTGAGCAGGTTGCTGGCGGTGTTGCCGCTACTGCATCGTGGTTCTGGAGCAAGTTTAAGCGTGAGGAGAGCGAGGAGGATGACGATGAGGAGGAATCAGCAGAGGAGACCGACAATGGTGATGAGGCAGATGATAGCAAGGTTACCGAAGAGCTTAAAAATATCGGTGTTGTGCCGCCAAGTGTAGCTGTTGCAATGGCTACTCAGGCTGCTCAAAGCACTCAGGCTGCTCAGAGCACTCAGCCAACACAGACTGAGTCGCAACCTAAGCCACAGTTTCAGGCACAACCAAAACCTCAAACTCCGACAGAAACACAACCACAACCTCAGATGCAGGTTGCGTCGCAGTCTGTTGTCTCTCAGCCCGTTGCAGAGCCTGCTAACAGCCCATTTACTGCTGTGCCTATAGGTACACAGGTCTCTGTCGATAATAGTGGACAGATGGTCGTTGATGCTGTGCAGCCAGTTGCTCAGGGCGAGATTGACGACTATCCATTCAAAGATCCCGATGCACCTCTCGAGGAGCCTCTTACTGATGAGCAGTTGCAGATGCTTCAGGCTCAGAAGCAGTTGCAGACAGAGCCTCAGGCTAACTCTAATAGCCCATTTATGACACTCCCTCGCGAGACGTTCGAGAGTGTGCAGCCTGTCGAGACACACGCTGTTGCTCCTCAGCCTGTTGCTCCTCAGCCTCAGCCAGTTGAAGAGCCTACGGAGGGAATGGTAATCACCGTTGCAGCCCCAACGCCAGAGACGCTCCCTGTAGAGAGCATCCATAACGATGTCTATGATCCTATGCGTGACCTCTACAGCTATGTGCCTCCACAGCCAACGTTGCTTACCGACCATAAGTCTGTAGCTGTGGCCAACGACCAGGAGATATTCGAGAATAAGGAGCGTATTCGTGAGACGTTGCTCAACTTCGGCATCCCTATTCGTAGTATGCACGCCACCGTAGGTCCTACTGTAACGCTCTACGAGATTGTCCAGGAGCAGGGTGTCAAGATCTCTAAGATTCAGGGCCTTGAGAATGATATTGCCCAGAGCCTCAAGGCGTTGGGTATACGTATCATTGCCCCAATACCTGGTCGCGGAACTATCGGTATCGAGGTGCCAAACCTCACAAAGCAGACCGTGTCGATGTACTCGGCAATCTGCTCGCGTGAGTTCCAGGAGTCTAAGGCTCAGCTGCCAGTTGTCATTGGCCGTACTATCCAGAACGAAAACTACACCTTCGACCTTGCTAAGATGCCCCACCTTCTTGTTGCAGGTGCTACGGGTCAGGGTAAGTCTGTCGGTCTCAACGCTATTATCACCTCACTGCTCTACCGCAAGCATCCTGCTGAGCTTAAGTTTGTGTTGATCGACCCTAAGATGGTGGAGTTCTCGCCATTTAGTAAGATCGAAAAGCACTTCTTGGCAAAGATGGAGTCCGAGGATGAGGCTATCATCACCGATCCTCGTAAGGCGGTGTATACGCTCAACTCCCTCTGTGTCGAGATGGAGAACCGCTTGGAGCTCTGTAAGCAGGCACATACGCGTAATATTGTGGAGTACAACGAGAAGTTCATCAACCGCCAGCTCAACCCCGACAAAGGCCACCGCTTCTTGCCATATATCGTCGTTATCATCGATGAGTTCGCCGACTTGATTATGACGGCTAAGGAGGTTGAGGCACCTGTTATGCGTCTTGCTCAGAAGGCACGTGCTGTGGGTATCCACCTTATCGTGGCTACGCAGCGTCCCGATGTGCGTGTCATCACTGGTGGTATCAAGGCCAACTTCCCTGCACGTATCGCCTTCCGCGTGATGCAGATGACCGACTCACGAACAATCATCGACCAGCCAGGTGCTAACCAGCTTATCGGTCGCGGTGATATGCTCCTCTCTAATGGTGGTGAGCTCACACGTATACAGTGTGCCTTTGTCGACACGCCTGAGGTGGAGCGTATTGTCGACCATATCGGTCGTCAGCAGGGCTATGCCTCGGCATACGCACTTCCCGACTACTCGCCCGAGCAGGGTAGTGGCGAGGCGGTGCCAAGCTTTGGCTCTGAGGAGAGTGGTGCCCCACAGAAGTATGACCCTAAGTTTGGTGAGATTGCCCGCGAGGCTGTCACCAGCGGTATAATCTCAACGTCGATGATTCAGCGTAACTTTGAGGTGGGCTTCAACCGTGCGGGACGCAGTATGCTTCAGTTGGAGCGTGCCGGCATCGTAGGCCCTCAGATTGGCTCGAAGCCTCGCGAAATTAAGTATTACGACCTCGCCTCGCTCGAAACACGCCTTCAGGAGTTAGGGGTATTTTAACCTTGTGTGACTATTATGAGAAGATTCGTTTTATCGCTGTTGGCCATCGTTGCCTCGATAGTATGTGCTAATGCTCAGATTACCGCTAACGATTGGCTTACGCAGTTGCGTAGCTCTCTTGGTAGTAGCTATGCCTGGAATATCACCGTGGCAACCGCGGGTGAGGAGTTTTCGGGTCACTATATGGTAGATGGCGATGCCTACTACCTCACACTTGGCGTGATGGAGGTCTATAGCGACGGCAAACTTCGCTACGAGATTAACAATGCTCGCAAGGAGGTCACCGAGGATCGTGTCAACCTCAAGGCTGTCGACCTGCTGACAAACCCTACGCGTGCCTTCAATTTCGTGGATAAGGAGTATACCATCATTATCAAGGAGCGTACGGTGCTCGGCGTGGTGCTTAAGCTCGTTCCTAAGGATCCCGATATGGATCTTACCGAGATTATACTCAATCTGGAGAAGAGGGGTTCCTTGGTCATTCCTACCAAGCTGAAATATAGCTACGACGATGAGGCAATCACCATCTCGCTCTTGCCATTAAGTATGGCCGATAAGAGGCTGCCTCGCTGGAATAAGGAGAGATACCGAGGCTACGATATTGTTTCGTTTCTATAACTACTAAATAATTGTCTATGAGAAGATTTTTGTTTGCAATTGCCCTATTGGGTGTTGTGGCCTGCGAGCCCGATAGTGTCGATCCTCAGCCTTCACCCTGTGAGGTCGAGAACTTTGAGAATGCTATGACCTCGGATTATGCTTATGGCTACGAGAACGATACGTTTAAGTTCGAATATTTCTTTAATGAGGAGTATGCCTACTGGGGTGGTTTTGCCCAGTCACGCGTGAAAGATACCGACCCTGCTAATGGCCTCTTTGCCAACCAGTATGCTGTCTATAACGACGCTGCAGCATCGGGCGATAGCTTCCTTGTCTACTACTACGACTCGTACAATGAGCCTTGCGACATTGTGCTTCGTAAGGATGTTACGCTTGCCGATGTGAAGATCAACCTTACGACATACACCTACGCCTCGATCACCGATGAGGATATCAATACCTTTGCTCGTACTTTCACTGATGGCGACTACCTTAAGGTGGTGTTTACTGCTAAGAAGGGTACTGATGTGACAGGCGTTGTGGAGTGTTATGTAGTTGATTATCGCGATGGTAAACGTGAGGTGGCAACTGCCTGGAACAGCTGTTCACTCCGAGGCCTTGGCACTGGTTACAACCGTGTAAGCGTGACTATTGAGACTACAGATGTCGGTGAGTGGGGTGCTAATACACCGCTCTACATCTGTCTCGACGATCTTAGTTATTTCTTGCGATAAGAGGTCTACTTTGCCACCTCAATCAAAAGAGCGAATGAGAAGTGCGTTTATCGCCTACTTCGAGAAGTAAGACCCGCTCAAAAAATGTAATCTGCTCGGCCTTGCAATGGTCGGGCAGATTTTCTTTTCTTTATTTTGTCGTTTAAACTTTTTTTTCGTACCTTTGGTACGTTATATACATCATCAACATCTGACGTAAGGATTATGGTTAAGCATTTAGAGGATAGGGTAGCACGCCTTGCCCAGTTGGTCAAGGGTTGGACGAAGAGTAACATAATCTCGCACATCGAGCGTGACTTGGCTCTCGATGAGCTTCGCAAGCTCTACGACGAGCTCCTCGCCATCGAGTGTGGTGTGCCCTATAAGCCAGCACCTCTTGAGACAAAGAGGAGTGAGCCAAAGCGAAGTGCAGAGCCACGACCTGCAGTCGAGTCTGAGCCAGTTGCCCACAAGGTTGACCCTATTGCCGACTTCGACGATGCTCTCGATATCGATGCTCTCTTGGGTATCACCGATGATGAGCCAGCCTCAGCAGTAGAGCCCGTTGCAGTGGTTGCTGTCGAGCCCGTTGCCGCTCCCGTTGCGGAGCCAGAGCCAGTTGTTGAGCCGACTTCAGCACCTGGGCCTGAGCCAGTGCCAACGCCAAATAGGGGTGGTGGTCTGTTTGCCATCGAGGATATCCCCGTTCGTAGCAAGTCGAGTCGCAAGATGATTAACCTCTATAACTCGCCCGCCGCACAGCCAACGCCAGGTCGTGTAGAGGCTACGCCTGCTCCGAGCTATGCTCCACAGCCTCAGAACCACTATGTGCCGCAGCCACAACCTGTGCCACAGCCTGAGTATGTGTCGCAGCCAGCATCGCAGCCACACTATGTGCCTCAGCCACAACCGCAGTATGTGCCACAGCCGCAGCCAGTGTCGCAGTCTCAGTATGTACCACAACCACAGGTTGAGTATATCCCACAGCCTCACTATGCACCACAACCACAACCTGTACCACAGCCAGTGCCACAGCCTCTGGCTCAGCCAATGCAGCAAACTGCACCTCAGCCACTCGCTTATCAGGAGAGTGTTGCACCTCAGCGTGTGGGTGATGTGTTGGGAAGTGGTCGTAGGGTAGTTGGCGATGTGCAGACCCACGACAATGCTCCAATCGCCCCGATGAACAAGATTTCGGATTTGCGTAAGGCGATTGGTCTAAACGATAAATTCCTGTTGTTGCGTGACCTCTTCAATGGCGATGTGCCTCTCTATGAGCGTACCATCGACACGCTCAACGCCTTCGAGGACCTCGACGAGTGCTTGATTTATATCGTCGAGAACTTCCGCTGGAATCCCGACTCGGAGGGTGCTAAGATGCTCGTGTCGTTGATCGAGCGTAAACTATCCTAAACGAAAAATATTACCCAAATGGCAAAGCTATATGTAGTCCCAACGCCTATTGGCAACCTCGAAGATATCACGCTTCGAGCTATTAACGTACTCAAGGAGGTAGACTTCATCTTGGCTGAGGATACCCGCACCACGTCGCATCTGTTGCGTCACCTTGGCATAGAGAAACCTATGCACTCGCACCATAAGTTCAACGAGCACGCCACCGTAGGCCGTGTGGCCGATGCTATTGCTGCTGGTCGCGACGTGGCTCTTGTCTCGGATGCTGGCACTCCTGGCATCTCTGACCCAGGCTTCTTGCTTGTGCGTCGCTGCGTGGAGGAGGGTGTCGAGGTCGTAACACTGCCAGGTCCTACAGCCCTCATCCCTGCTGTTGTGCAGAGTGGCTTCCCTTGCGACAGATTCTGCTTCGAGGGCTTCCTGCCACAGAAGAAGGGGCGTCAGAAGCGTATCAAGGAGCTCGCCCTTGAGCCTCGTACACTCATACTTTATGAGTCGCCCTACCGTGTTGTCAAGTGCCTCGAGCAGCTCGCTGAGGTCTTTGGTGCGGAGCGTCGCGTTGCCGTGGTTCGTGAGATTACCAAGAAGTTCGAGGAGACTGTGCGTGGCACACTTGCCGAGGCTATTGTCCACTTTAAGAGCCACGAGCCTAAGGGTGAATTTGTGATTGTCGTTGAGGGCTACGATGCTAAGGCTGAGCGACAGAGTGATAAGGAGGAGGTCGAGGAGGAGTAATATGGTACGACTTAGCGTAGTCATACTTAACTGGAACGGTCGTCACCATCTGGAGCGATACCTGCCAAGCGTCGTTGCAAATACATCGGGCGATGCCGAGGTCATCGTGGCCGATAATGGCTCTACGGACGACTCCCTGCAGTGGCTACGTCTTACCTATCCCGATGTGAGAGTCATCTGCCTTGACCGTAACTACGGCTTTGCGGGTGGATACAATAGAGCCTTGAAGGAGGTAGACTCGGAGTATGTCTTGCTGCTTAACTCCGATGTTGAGGTGACACCCAATTGGTGGCAACCACTTGTTAATGTTTTGGATAATAACGCCGATGTCGCTGCCGTAGCACCTAAGCTGCTCGCCGACACGGAGCGTGGTAAGTTTGAGTATGCTGGTGCCTCTGGAGGCTTTATCGACTACCTCGGCTACCCATTCTGCCGCGGTAGAATTCTCTCCTCGGTGGAAAGTGATGAGGGACAATACGATGACTCGCGTGAGATATTCTGGGCCAGTGGTGCTGCTATGTGCTGCCGACGCGAGCTATTCTTGGAGCTTGGTGGCTTCGACGAGGACTTCTTTGCCCATATGGAGGAGATAGATCTGCAGTGGCGTATGCAGCTTGCGGGTTATAGGATTATGGTCGAGCCTCGTAGTGTGGTCTATCACTTCGGTGGAGGTACGCTTCCCGCCTCGCCACGCAAGATATTCTTGAACCACCGCAATAACCTCGCTATGCTCTTCAAGTGTTCGTCGCCCGTGCAGCGTGCCGTTGTTGCTGTTGTTCGTCCCTTTACAGATATGGCCGAGGCTCTTGCTCATCTCGTGACACTTCATCCGCAGCGTGCCTGGGCGGTGCTTCGTGCCTGGGGCGAGTTTATCGCCTGGCACAAACAGCTCGCAGCAAAGCGAAGGAGTGTGGTACGCAAGAAAAAGGTTAGAAACATATATCGCTTCTCGATAGTCGTACGTTATATCTTCGGCTGTCGAAAGTTTAAAAATATTGTCTGATGCGTCGATTAATTATTATCCCTACCTACAACGAGCGTGAGAACGTGGTGCGTATGATCCGTCGCCTGATGGCTATGGAGCAGATGTTTGACCTGCTCATCGTCGACGATGGCTCGCCTGATGGCACAGCCGAGCTTGTACGTCAGGAGCAGAGGAGCTTTGAGGGTCGTCTCCACCTCTTGGAGCGTGCCGGAAAGCTCGGTCTCGGCACCGCCTACATCTGTGGCTTTAAGTTCGCCCTGGAGCACGGCTACGACCGCATCTTTGAGATGGACTGCGACTTCTCTCACAATCCCGACGACTTGGTGCGTCTCGATGCTATGCTCGAGGAGCGTGATGTAGCCATTGGCTCTCGCTACTCGAAGGGCGTGAATGTCGTGAACTGGCCTATGGGTCGATTGTTGATGTCCTACTTTGCCTCGAAGTATGTGCGTATCGTCACGCGTATGCCTGTGTGCGATGCTACGGCTGGCTTTGTGGCCTATAGACGTGAGGTACTTGAGGCTATCGACTTCGACCGTGTGCAGATGAATGGCTACGGATTCCAGATCGAGATGAAGTATACAGCCTGGAAGCTCGGCTTCAAGCTCGGCGAAGTATCTATCATCTTTATCGACCGTGTTGAGGGCACATCAAAGATGTCGTCAGGAATCTTTGGCGAGGCATTCTTCGGTGTGCTGAAGCTACCATTTAGAAAAATTAAACGTAAAATATAGATTATGAGTCGTAAAAATGCCGAAATGGCTACATCGCGTCTTCTCGACGTGATGGACAAACTGCGTGCCGAGTGCCCCTGGGACAGAGAGCAGACCTTCGACACGCTTCGCAACAACACTATTGAGGAGACCTACGAGCTCGCCGATGCCATCACCGACAAGAATATGGAGGGCATCAAGGAGGAGCTTGGCGACCTCTTGCTTCACGTTGTCTTCTATTCGAAGCTGGGCGAGGAGCAGGGTGCGTTCAACTATACCGACGTGGCTAATGGTGTGTCGGACAAGCTTATCTACCGCCACCCTCACGTCTATGGCGACATCCACGCCGAGACCCCTGAGGAGGTGAAGCAGAACTGGGAGGCTCTGAAGCTTCGCAAGAAGGCTCGCAAGAGCGGTACTCTTGGAGGTGTTCCAGTCTCACTGCCCGCAATGGTTAAGGCCTTCCGTATTGGCGAGAAGGCAGCAGCTACGGGCTTCGACTGGGAGCAGAAGGAGGATGTGTGGGCTAAGGTGCGTGAGGAGCTTCAGGAGATTGATGTGGAGCTCGAGGCTAAGGATAAGGAGCGTCTTACCGATGAGATGGGCGACCTCTTCTTTGCCCTTATCAACGCCTGCCGCCTCTATGGCATAGACCCTGAAGGAGCTTTGGAGCGTACTAACAAGAAGTTTATCCGTCGCTTCAACCACCTCGAGCAGCGTGCCGAGGAGTCGGGTCGCTCGCTCCACGATATGACCCTTTCAGAGATGGATGAGTATTGGAACGAGGCAAAGAGCCTCGAGAAGTAGAAAATATTGAAACAGAACAGAATATGGCACTTATTAGAAACGTTCGTGGCTACGAGCCCGAGATTGGTAAAGAGACTTGGTTGGCAGAGAATGCCACAATTCTTGGTAATGTGAAGATTGGCGAGAACTGCTCGATTTGGTATAACGCAGTGTTGCGTGGCGATGTTAATGCTATCACCATTGGCAACAACACCAACATCCAGGATGGCGTGGTGATCCACACCCTCTACGATGGCTCTAAGAACCCATCACAGACTCACATTGGCGACTATGTGTCGGTAGGTCATAATGCTGTGATTCACGGTGCTATCATCGAGAATGACTGCCTTATTGGTATGGGTGCAACGATCCTCGATAATGCTGTTGTCGGCACTGGTTGCATTGTGGCAGCTAACGCCCTCGTGCTCTCTAACCAGAAGCTTGAGCCCAACTCAGTATATGCTGGTGTGCCAGCTAAGAAGGTTAAGGATGTTACCCCAGAGCAGCGTGAGGAGATTATCAAGCGTACGGCACGTGACTACTGTACCTATGCTTCCTGGTACAAATAATCTCTTGTGATAGCGGTGCATCTGCGGTCTCTCAATCAAAAATAGTGAATGGGCAGTACGTCCAAGTACAGCCCATCCACATTTCCTCTTAATCGAGACCACATCTACACCACTCTGACAAGAGATTTGCGGTGCTAATAGAACTTTATTAAGTAATCCATTGTGATAGCGGTGCATCTGCGGTCTCTCAATCCAAAATAGTGAATGGGCAGTACGTCCAAGTACAGCCCGTCCACATTTTCTCTTAATCGAGACCACATCTACACCACTCTGACAAGAGATACTTGTCTATAGAATTTTGTTGAGTTAATATGGGTCCGTATGAGTTATAAATAGTTAATATAATCAATCCATCGTAACTCATTTTTACCCATAGTAACCCATTAATCGTTAGATTATGAAGAGGTTAAAACCGAGTCTTGGCCTTCATCTTATTGTGGCTCTCGCCCTGAGCCTTGTAATCAACTTCTCATACCTGCTGGTGCCTATTATCACCGATCAGGGTGTGAATCAGCGTGGCGATGTAACACTCGAGAGCGAGCATAGCGAGGGTGTGTTGCACCTCTCGCCTGATATGTATGGCTACATTATCTGTGACTGCCCTGAGAGTGATAGTACCTATGTCTCAACGTGGCAGGTGCGAACATTCAAGCTTCAGGAGGGTGACCGACTCAAGTTCACTACGAAGAGTCCTCGAGGTGGTGAGATGTCGGGCTATGAGGGTGCTAACGAGCGACTCGATGAGGTGGTGATGCGTAATGGCGAGGAGTTTAGCCTCGATGTCATCTACGACCGCCCCAGTCGTACGATGGAGTTTGTCTGGCAGATTGTCTATTATGCCCTTATCTCCTATCTGCTCATCACGCTCTTTGTGCTTGCACGTCGCAGAGAGGGTCGTGCCCTATGGCACTACTGTGCATACGCACTGCTTATCGTTGTAGTCTCGATTGTGGCGATATACTTAGCTCCTGTGATGTCGTTCAGGGATGGTGCTATGCGTATTGTCTTCTTCTTTGAGGGACATATCCACGACAACGCCTATCTTGTGGTGCTTACCAAGACGCTCTTTATGCTTGTGGTGTCGGCACTCTATGCCTTTGTCTACACCCTTATGCAGCAGCGACAGCAGATCGTCATCGAGAACGAGCAGCTCAAGACCGAGAACCTCTCGACACGCTACAATATGCTTATGGGTCAGATCAACCCTCACTTCTTCTTCAACTCGCTCAACTCCTTAGCTATGCTTGTGCGTGAGAAGGACGATGAGCGTGCCCTGAAGTATATCGACCAGCTCTCGTACACCTTTCGTTACATTATTCAGAATGGTCAGTGTGGTGTTACGACACTTCGTGAGGAGCTTGAGTTTGGCGAGGCATACATCTACCTCTTTAAGATTCGCTACGAGGATAAGCTCTTCTTCGATATCGACATCGACGAGAAGTATCGTGAGTGGATGTTGCCAGCACTGTCGCTTCAGCCGTTGATTGGTAATACTGTGAAGCATAATACGATAACCACGAAGAATCCGCTGCACGTCACCATTCGAGTTGTAGACGGAGTCCTCGAGATTGAGAACGAGAAGCATCCAAAGCTCGACACTGAGCCATCGACAGGCATCGGCCTTAGCAACCTCTCGAGCCGTTGGGAGATTGTCATTGGCAAGCCTATCGAGGTTGTCGAGGATGATAAGCGTTTTATGGTGCGACTGCCCCTTGATGAGCCAAAAGCCTAAATGATGAGAAGAGTTGTAATTATCGAGGATGAGACGGCTGCTGCTGTCAACCTCAGAAATATGCTTACCTCGCTGATTCCCGATGTTGAGATTGTCGAGGTGTTGGAGTCGGTCGAGGAGTCTGTGGAGTTCTTCTCGTCGGATGTCGATGCCGATGTGGTGTTTATGGATATCCACTTGGCCGATGGCGACTCGTTCCGTATCTTTAGTCGTGTAGATATCTCTATACCTATTATATTCACTACAGCCTACGACGAGTATGCCCTCGAGGCCTTCAAGGTCAATAGCATCGACTACCTGTTGAAGCCATTTAAAGAGGAGGACCTCAAGCGTGCTATCGATAAGCTCCACCGCCTTACTGCCGCAGAGCATTCGAGTGCTCGTGAGCGTCGCAACGCGATGGCCTCGGAGACTGTTGCCGAGAGTGTACAGACGCTGCTTGTGAGGTATAAGGATAAGATTGTACCTGTCAAGAGTGAGGAGGTGGCATTCTTCTACACCTCGGAGGATCGTGTTACGGTCACCACGCTCGACGATAGACGCTATCCTGTTGATAAGACCCTTGAGACCCTCAGCCAGCAGCTGCCATCTGATAGGTTCTATCGTGCCAACCGCCAGTTTATCGTCTCGCGTGCGGCTGTTAAGGATATCGTCGTGTGGTTCGGAAGCCGCTTAGCACTCAACCTTGTGGTCGAAACTCCCGAGAGAATCATCATATCTAAGGCTAGAGTATCAGATTTCAAGCAGTGGCTGCAGTCGGTTCACCCCGCCTAAATTCCGCTTCACCTATCCAATTGGGCGATTGGGCGAGAAGTGAGGAGCAAAAGTAGTTTTAGGTAGTACCTTTGTATCAAGAAAAGTAACAAACATTAAGTACAACCCTAAAAAATTACTACTATGAAAAAGATGTTAGTTTTGAGCTTCGCACTCTCAGTTTTTGCAGTTGGTAGCGTATTGGCAAATGATGTAAACCTCGACGCCGATCGTGGTCCTCGTAGGGTAAATGTTAACCTCGTGGTCAACACCCCTCCGCCACCTCCACCAGCTCACAACTGCTCGGAGCATCATCATCCTGCTCCTCCCAAGCACAACTGCTCGAATGGTCATCACGGCCATCACGGCAAGGGCAACCACCACTGCAACGCCCCACGACCAAAGTCAGGTCACGGCAACCCTGCAGTACGCCCTAACAACGGCGGTCATCGCCCTACAGTGGGTGCTCCACGCCCAGGTGGTCCTAACCGCAATGAGCCTCCAAGAGGTGGTAATCATAGATAAAAACCGCAAAAAGTGTGGGGTGTTGGGTGACTGACACCCCATTTTTGTCGTTTCACCCATTTATGGGTTGATAATTGCAAAAAAAAGATTACTTTCGCAGAGCGAAAGGTGGCTAAAGAGTTGTCGATTGAGTCATCTGCGACAGAGAATAAAATTTGTTTATTATATGTTAAAGAGATTATTTGCAGTTATCCTTATGCTGTGCGTGGCATTCTCGGCCTCTGCACAGTCTGCACGTCTTGTTGCAAAGGTCCTCGATATGGAGACCAAGCAGGGCGTTGTGGGTGCTATTGTGGAGCTCACATCTAAGCAGAATGAAAAGGTACGTAAGCACAATACTACTGGTGCTGGTGGTAGTGTGACCCTTACGTCGCTTGCCAATGGCGAGTACACTATGACCATCTCATTTATCGGTTACACAACCCTAACTAAGGATGTTACCATCGATGGTAACACCGATCTCGGTATCGTGGAGCTTACTCCAGGTGTCGCTATCGAGACCGTTGTCAAGGAGGTGCAGGCGATGCGTACGTCGCAGAATGGCGATACGTTGGCCTATAACGCTGCAGCCTTCAAGGTTGCTGCCGATGCCGATGTCGAGGGCCTCTTGAAGAAGATGCCTGGTATCACCATCGCAAATGGCCAGGTAGAGGCTCAGGGTGAGCAGGTTAAGAAGATTTTTGTCGATGGTAAGGAGTTCTTCGGTGAGGATGTGTCGACAGCTCTCAACTCACTCCCAGCACAGGCTGTAGACCGCGTCGAGGTCTTCAACAAACTCTCGGATAATGCAGAGTTCTCGGGTATGGACGACGGTGAGGGCTTCAAGGCTATCAACATCGTGACTCACTCGAATATGCGTCAGGGTGTATTCGGTAAGGTCTATGCTGGCTATGGCTATCAGCCTAATGTCGATGGCGGTAGTCCAGAGTTCGATTTCCAGGGTGAGGGTATCACAGACCCTATACTTACTGATGGTGTCACCTCGCCACATAAGTTCAATGTGGGTGGTAATGTGAACATCTTCCAGGGTTCGAGCCGAATCTCTGTTATCGGTATGTTCAACAATGTCAACCAGCAGAACTTCTCGTTTGAGGATATCATCGGTGTCACTGGCGGCGGTGGCGGCGGTATGGGCGGAGGCCCTGGCCGTGGTGTTGGTGGCTATATGGTGCGTCCTCAGAGCGGTGTGGCTCGCGTAGGCTCTATCGGCGTGCAGTATTCAGATGCTTGGGGCGAAAACGACAAGGTTAAGCTCAACGGTTCCTACTTCTATAACGATACCAAGACTCGTAATAAGAGCTTCTTGCAGAAGTGGTACGAGATTCCTTCGCCAGACGACTACCTCGAGCAGGAGGGTGAGTCGCTCTCAAAGAACTTTAATCACCGCTTCAACGCTCGCGTCGACTGGAACATCAACAAGAATATGTCGCTTATGTCGCGTACAAGCTTCAGCCTCCAGGGTAATGATGCTGAGAGCCAGCAGTATGGAGAGCTTATGGGTGAGACAGCTGAGGATAAGGGCTTGTCTTACGAGATTTTGAAGAACGGCTCTTTGGCTGGCTCGCGTGCCTTCCGTTTCTCGGAGTTCTTGCAGTATCGCGTGAAGCTTGGCAAGGCGGGTCGTACAATTACTGTCGATGGTCGCTATGCCCTTCGCAACACTCCTCGCTCGCTTACAAATAGCTTCTCGACACTCTCCACTGCTCTTGATACAGAGACTCATCTCTTGATTCCAGAGTTGCGTTATGTGTCGGCTTTGGCTCCTCAGGGCGAGACAGATATTCGTGCAAACTTTACCTACACCGAGCCTGTGTCTAAGAGCTCGCAGGTGAGCCTTCAGTATCGCTTCGACTTTGAGGATCAGGATATTACCAAGACTGCCTATATCACAGGCCCTGGATTCGATATCACAGGTCTAACGCCTGATGCATCGTTGTCATCAATGACCGATAGCCGTAGTATGGAGCACCGTGTAGGTCCTGGCTACCGCTATGCCAAGGGTAAGAATACCTTCGTGGCAAACGTCTTCTACCAGCACTCTGTGCTCGACGGTATGGTCAAGGGTGAGAACATCAAGCGTGACTACGACCACGTTACATACTTCGTGATGGGTAATGTGGCGTTCAACCCACAGAACTCTATCCGCGTATTTATCAGCTCGTATACTCAAAACCCCGATGTTCGCAACTTGCAGGATATCTACGATGTGTCGAATGCTCAGTACCTCTCGAAGGGTAACCCATACCTTAAGTCATCGTATAACCACCGTGTGAATTTCCACTACATCCGCTCGAACATCGAGAAGGGTCGCACCTTTATGTGGATGTTCTCGGGTAACATTACCCAGGATTATATCGGTCAGAGCATCGTGTATAACCCTGAGACAATCACTATCGATGGCACAGAGTACAATCCATTGCAGTACTCTACATACCAGAATATGAATGGCTCAAGCTCGTTGCGTACACACCTCAGCTACGGCTTCCCAATCTCGCCAATCAAGTGTAACCTCAATGTTATGGCGGGTTACAGCTGGACACGCACACCTTCGATGATCAATAACCAGATGAACATCACAAGCAATATGGGCTACGATGCCTCATTGTCGCTCGGTAGTAACATCTCGGAGAACATCGACTTCACCGTGCAGTGGAATGGTGCCTACAACGATGCTACACAGTCGCTAGGTGGCAAGAATAGCCGCAACCAGTACTTCAATCACACTGCGTCAGGTACTCTTAAGTTGGTGTTCTGGAAGGGCTTCACATTGACAGCTGCTGTAAACTACAATCAGTACATTGGCTTCACGAACAACTATAACGAGGACTTCTTGCTCTGCAACGTATATCTCGGTAAGAAGCTCTTTAAGGATCAGCAGGCAGAGATTCTCGTGGGTGTTAACGACCTCTTGAACCAGAATACAGCCTTTGCTCGTACTGTAGGTAGTGGTTACACTCAGAACTCTTGGAATAGCACCATCGGTCGCTACTTCACCATTCAGTTCAACTACAACCTCCGCTTCTTCGGCAAGAAGGGCTCAAAGAATGTGGATGATTATGATGGTATGGGTGGTCAGCCAGGAGGTCGCCCAGGTATGCCTCCATTTGCGGGTGGTCGTCCTCCAATGATGCATCCACATTAAAAGTAGCCTAACAACGTTGCTTTGGCGTTATACTTCAAGAGCGAAATCCTTACATACGATTTAGTATGCTCTGGTTTCGCTCTTTTTGTGTGCCTAAATCAGCCCTTATTGCGTATCAGTATTAGCACTATCTGGCGAGGAGTATGCCGAGTTCGGCAATTGAGGTGGCATTGTTGCCGTCAATCTCCTCGAGTGGCTCGAGGCGGAGATAGCGAGCAGTGATCGTGCGGCCAAAGCTTGCGATGTAGGGGATAGGGTTGTTCTTGATGTTGCTAAACTCACCATCTACTACGCACTCGCTCCACGTTGTGCCGTCGAGGCTTGACAAGAGGTTATACCTAAATATCGTACCCTTGCCCCCCTCTGCTGCTGGGGCGTAGCAGATGCCCGTAATGTCGAGTGTCTCGCCCAGGTCGATGGTTATCGGTGTAAGTCCCTCGCTCTGCCATACTGTCGCAATGTTGCCGTCTATAGCCTTGTGGGCATCAAAGCCGAGTGTTAGCCACTTGTCGGTTGGAATCTCGCTCGTTATCACCACACGTCCCTCATCCTTGAGACGCTCTGCGTAGTAGAGTCCTATGCTCTCGATATTGGCAGTGGTGCGACACTCTTCGATAGTCACTCTGATACGCTCTGCACGACAGTCCGAGAAGCGGATGAGTCGCTTGTAGCCTATTGTAGTGCCATCGGCAAGGTGGTGCCAACGACCATTGACAAGGGCCTCGACACGGAACTTCTCGACACGCTGGCCACGGCTGATATCCTCCATAAGAAGCAGCGTGTTGACCATCTTGCCGCTCTCCACCTGGAACTCGCGACTCTCGCCTGCTGAGGCTCTCCAGTAGCTATTCTTACCCTTTATAAGGCTCTTGTTGAAGTTCTCTGTGAGGTAGTCGCCAAAGGCAGCGATACGCTCTGCATCAATCTCATTAATAAGTCCACGACGGTCGGGAGGGATGTTGAGGAGAAGCACCGAGTTGCGACCCACCGAGCTGTAGTAGATGTCGACAAGGTTAGCAACAGAGCGTACCTCGTCGTCCTGCCACGCGTGGTAGAACCATCCCGGGCGTATCGAGACATCGACCTCGGATGGGTACCAGTTCACGCCATTTGCCCTTGACACAAGCTCTCTGCTGCCCAAGTCACGAGACATCTCCTCGAGGCCGAGTGCTGCGTTGCTCTCAACGCCTCCAGCCACCGACTTTGGGGTGTAGGGCGTGACGCTCCACTCTGTAGTTCTGCCACGACCTCCCTCGTTACCTACCCATCGTACATCGTCGCCCATAATGGCTGTAACGGCATTGGGTTGTAGGCTGTGGATGGTGGCAAGGATGCTCTCCCAGTCATACTCCTGACGCTTGCCATTAGGACCCTCCGCACACGCTCCGTCGAACCACACTTCGTCGACTGCTCCGTAGTTGGTTAGTAGCTCTCGGAGTTGTGCGATGAAGAGTGCGTTGTAGGCTGGGGAGTCGCCGTAGCACTTGGCGTTACGATCCCAGGGCGAGAGGTAGACGCCAAACTTGAGACCGTGCTTGCGGCACGCCTCGCTGAGCTCTCTTACAACATCGCCCTTGCCATCACGCCACGCGGAGCTCTTCACCGAGTGGCTTGTTGTTGCCGTTGGCCATAGGCAGAAGCCATCGTGGTGCTTGGCTGTGAGGATGACCATCTTGAAGCCTCCACGCTTGAGTGTTGTGACCCACTGCTCGCAGTCTAATGCTGTGGGGTTGAAGAGGTTAGGATTCTCTGTGCCGTCGCCCCACTCCTGGTCGGTGAAGGTGTTAATGCCGAAGTGTATGAAGGCCGTAAGCTCCATCTGCTGCCACTCGAACTGCTCCTTGGTGGGCACTACGCGGCTTGCAAGCTCTATCTTTTGCTCGGCAGTAGCTCCCTCGGGGAATGTTACGCTTTTGGTGTAGAGTCTCTCTGTCGGTGCACATCCAGCAATTAGTGTTGCCAGTATTATGGTTAATTGTCGTCGCATACCTTAGTAATTTAAATAATGCCCCTAAAAGCGGTGAGCCTTTAGGGGCATAGTGCCAATTAGTCTTCGAGGACTACTTCTCTGCGAAGTACTTGTAGAAGTATGGCAGAGTCTCGAGACCCTTGTCAAACTGGTCGAGGCCATAGCTCTCGTTTGGAGAGTGGATAGCATCCTTCGAGTGGCCGAAGCCGAGCAAAATCGACTTGATGCCGAGGATGTTCTCGAAGCCAGAGATGATTGGAATAGAACCACCAGAGTAGAATGGAAGTGGCTTAACACCAAATGTAGTCTCCACGGCCTTCTCTGCAGCCTGGTATGCTGGGAGGTCGGTAGGCGATACGTAAGGAGCACCACCGTGCAAGAACTTAACATCTACCTTCACGCTCTTAGGAGCGATGCGGCGGAAGTGCTTCTCAAAGAGCTTTGCGATTTTCTTGAAGTCCTGGTTAGGAACAAGACGCATAGAGATCTTAGCGTATGCCTTTGATGGGATAACAGTCTTAGTACCCTCGCCAGTGTAGCCCGACCAGATACCGTTAACGTCGAGTGATGGGCGGATACCTGTACGCTCCATAGTTGTGTAGTCAATCTCGCCAGCTACGTCGCCGAGGTCGAGAGCCTTCTTGTATTCGTCGAGTGAGAATGGAGCCTTGTTGAGTGCTCTACGCTCAGCATCCGAGAGGATGCGTACGTCGTCGTAGAAGCCAGGGATTGTCACACGGCCAAACTCGTCAGTGAGTGAACCTACGAGCTTTGCAAGGACGTTTGCTGGGTTGGCAACGGCACCGCCAAAGAGACCTGAGTGCAAGTCCTTGTCTGGACCAGTAACCTCAACCTGCATATATGTCAAGCCACGCAAGCCCGCAGTAATGGTTGGACAATCGAGACCAATCATAGACGTGTCTGATACGAGGATAATGTCGGCCTTGAGCATCTTCTTGTTGTCGGCACAGAACTTATAGAGGCTTGGTGAGCCAATCTCCTCCTCGCCCTCGAGCATAAACTTAACATTGCAAGGGAGTGTATCTGTGGCTACCATCGCCTCGAACGCCTTAGCGTGCATAAAGAGCTGACCCTTGTCGTCGTCAGCACCACGGCACCAGATGCGACCATCCTTGATCTCTGGCTCGAATGGGTTTGTCTTCCACTCGTCGATAGGAT
>JAFYSI010000049.1 GCA_017559425.1 Alistipes sp. | reverse complement strand
GCCGAATCCGATAAGGGTTCGGCTTTTTTTGTGCTTATGCACAAATATCCGAACCCGTTATTCGACTTGAAGAGCCGGCTTGTGCCGGTTATATTTACAATCCCTCCAAACCTCCCTTTAAGTGTGCTTTGCTTCTTTTCGTTGCTTCGGTTCGGCATAACAAACTAGTTTTTCTGCTCTCACCTTAATCGCAACGCTGATAAGGGAGGCTTGTGGCAAACCTGAGGTTTGCCCATCTTTGATGGTTTTCTGAGGAGGCAATCTATGAAAAAATCAAGAGGAGCAAGTTTTTGTGTACATATTCCAGTTTGTCTTTCTCTTAATATTAACGCTTATAAGGGAGGCTTGTGCAAGGCAAGGCCTGAAGCTAATCAGATGATTAGCTCTTTCTTATCCCTATTGCAATGCAGAATAACCCCGGCACAAATTGACCGATCTGTTCTTCAAACATATGTGCCAATAATCGGATAAGAGTCTGCTATATTTCTTAGTGTGGCTTCGGGTATAATTTTGTAGATATCAAAAAAAATCATTAACTTTGTTTGTATATACCCAGACGAGTATGAATTACGATGTTTTTATAAGTTACTCACGCCGTGATTATGTTGACGAGAATAGGGTGGAGATACCTGGTAATATCGTCAGCCAGATCAAGGAGTTGCTCACTGCTAACGGCATTAGCTACTGGTTTGATGAGAATGGTATTAACCACGGTGACGAGTTTGCACCTATGATTGCTCGCAATATTAAGGCTGCGAGCCTATTCCTATTTATCTCTACCGAGAGCTCTAACGCTTCGGAGTGGACAAGTCGTGAGATTGCTGTGGCTAATGCCTATAAGAAGAAGATTATCCCCTTTCGCTATGACAATTCGGTATATAACGACTCAGTGATTCTCTTTGTTGCCAACCTCGATTTTATTGACTACTCCTCTAACCCCTCTAATGCCTTGACACGTTTGGTGAACTCTATCAAGGAGTATCTAAAAGAGCTCGAGGAGCAGCGTGAGCAAGAGGCACGACGCAAGGAGGAGGAGAAGCGTCGTCGTGAGGATGATGAGAGGAGCCGACTGCAGCGTGAGGCATCTATTAAGGAGCGTGCTGAGCGTCTTGCGACTCTACGTCAGAGAATTTCTGATGTCCGTAACCGTATATATGAGATTGACACTGAGATTCTTACTGTTGAGAAGTCGCTCGATGATCTCCGTGAGCAGAGACGCACTCTTACTGCCGATCTAGAGGACCTTAATGCTCTGGAGAAGCAACTTTGTGACGGAGGCGTTGCCCCAAAGCCTGTAAGAACTGAGGCTAAACCATCTGAGCCTGCCGCGAGCAAGAAGGATGCACCCATCAAGAAGCAATCGTTTGTTGCACGCTGGTGGCAGTCTGTTAAGGATGCGGCTGCAGAGCGTTCGTTAGTGGCAAATATTGCGGTATTTGCTATTTTCGCCACTTCACTACTCTATTTGGGTTTTGCAGCACTTGCTTGTGGATGGCTAGGTAATAATGCTGCTAAATCTCTCTTTCAAAGTGCGTCGGCGGGCGTGATAATCTCATCTAAGATGCTGGTAAATCTGAAAGTTGCCCCATTTGTAGCACTCTTCAATTTGCTATTCAATTTTGTAATATGTGCCACGGTCGATTTTTACAATTATGATGGTTATTCTTACTTAGAATGTGAGTTTCCAGAGTTGGTTTACCCTCTTCTTATACTTACGCTTATAGTGCTTATCCCTCTCTTCCTGATATCGTTGTTTACATCGAAAAATGGTAAGAGATTTTATAGTGTTTTGCGAAAAGTTGAGAGACCTTTGTACAAGAATATCTCCATTGCATTCTATATTTTACTGATGGTTTTACCGATTTTCTATGTATTTGATTATGTTGGCATCATTTAATAATTCTTACCCCGAACCTCGGTTTGGGGTCTTTTTTTGTGGTTGTAAAAAGTTGCAGTAGTGGCCTAAAGTCGCTAAAATTTCGTATCTTTGCCATAGTAAATGTTTGCACTATTATGGCAATAATGCGGCAATAAGAGAGAGCCCATTTGTGGTCTTGGGCTGACGTAGTAGAGTTAAAAAGAGGATGATTGACGTAGACAAAGAGTTATTTTCGGGGTATACCTTCGTGGATCTATTCGCGGGTATCGGTGGCTTCCATATAGCGTTAAGCTCTATGGGTGCTCGCTGTGTATATGCTTCAGAGTGGGATAAGTATGCACAAAGGGTATATCAGGCAAACTTCGACATCCTACCCGATGGCGACATTACGAAGGTTGATGAGTTGGCTGTGCCCGACCACGACATCCTCTGTGCAGGTTTCCCCTGTCAGGCATTCTCGATAAGTGGCAAGCAGCGTGGATTCAACGATAGTCGAGGCACTCTCTTCTTCGATGTTGCTCGTATAGTGCGTGCCAAGAGGCCTAAGGTGGTCTTCCTTGAGAATGTTAAGAACTTCGCCTCGCACGACAATGGTCAGACACTCAAGGTTGTGCGAACCATTATGACGGATTTGGGTTATTCGTTCGATGCTAAGGTGCTAAATGCTGTTGACTATGGCATTCCGCAGAAGCGTGAGCGTATATATATGGTCTGCTTTAGAGATGATGTCGACCACACACATTTTAGATTCCCAGAGCCTATAAGGTTGACACGCCACGTCGAGGACTACCTCTTGCCAGATGCTGAGACAGAACATCTTGTAGTGAGTCGAAGCGATATTGTCTACAACGGCGTAGAGGATAATCGCTACACAACCAAGTCGCTACGCTTGGGCATTGTGAATAAGGGTGGCCAGGGTGAGAGAATATATAGCACTAAGGGTATTGCGATAACCTTCTCGGCCTATGGCGGAGGTGTCTTTGCCAAGACGGGTGGCTACCTTGTGAATGGTCGTCCACGCAAGCTCCACCCCAGAGAGTGTGCACGACTTATGGGCTATCCCGATAACTTTAAGATAGCAGAGCAGACAACACAGGCCTATAAGCAGTTTGGCAACTCTGTGGTTGTCGACGTGTTGCAATATATTCTTCTCGAGATTGGCAGAACGCTTCACGGAGTTGCTGAGAGAAGAGCAACTACGCTATTCTAATAATCTTGCCTTAAATGCTTCGGTGTCAGATGCTTGCTGCGTCGAGTTTTTGAGCTTTATCGATACTATAAAGTTTGCATTTCGAGTATTTGACAGTCGTCGTATGTGGTGTCGTCTACCCTCCTTTTTGAGTTGATAGCGGTATTTTTTGCCCTGTAGTATTAGGCGTTCAGCCTCGATATTGCACTCCACAAAGCACTCCTCTTTGCTATGTGTCACGACCGTCTCGATACCTATGGAGCGTAGTGCCTCGTTAATCTCTGAGATATTGCTCTTTGCTGGATGCGTCGAGCCGCTTGTCTTGGGTCGATATTTGGCCGTGAAGCTGAAGTAGTGGTCGATATTGCTAATTCGAATAATCAAGAATCCATTTTCGCCTTGGGTGATTAGAAACTCCGAGTGCTTGACATCTCGATAGTAGCTCTTTACCCAATCGACTATTACGCTCTCTCTGATGTCGAGGTCATCGTTCGATGTCTCGCTGCATCTATCGTAGATCTTTGTCATCTCGGCAATTATCGCGTCGACATACCTATCTCGGGGCGTCTTATTGCGTTTCGAGAATTCGAATGTTCGTGCGGCGTGGTCGGTAAATAGCACAAACTGTCCGCACTGAGCAGCTGCCATCTTGCACTCAATGGTGAGCAACTCGCTGCCATCCCTCAGTGCCTTAACGTCGCTTGCATTTGCGTTGTGGCCGCCATCAGTAGCGAAGCGGATGTTGTTGTTGCCGTACTTGTCGTTGAGATAGTTAGTGCACTCTAACTCGAATCTCTCCCAATTCTCCATACTCTTTGGTTTTTACAGAATTTCACAAATGCACCCCTTGTATTTTGGGATGTGATGTTGTAGGGTTGGCTGCTCGCATACTATGGTCTGCTTTGCTCAACCCCCGTCCTCTACTTCGATACTCTTGATATCGATGTTACACCATATTTGTGCGGATTCGATGTTCCTCCAAGAATCGATTCTAGAGCGTCGTAATGGACGTGTCCGTGGATATTGTGCTCCACAACCCAAGTCTCATACTCAGAGTTGTAGTACAATACGCCGACGTGGGTTCCATAGTTGCCTGTGCCCTGTTTTTTTGCAGCATAGAAGAACTGCAACATATAGGGACTGGTATTATAATACATATTTACCAGATAGTACTTTCCTGGAACAAGCTTCGATATATCGAGATGCTCTTTAACGTAGTCTGCAGCCTCGCGGTGCATATTCAGAACTGTGATGAATCTTAGCTCTGCACTCACCTTCGCTAGATTTGGAACCTCCACACTCTTGTAGCCATTAATAACCGAAGGGAAGTAGCTTGGAATCTGATATGCGTGTCCCTGCGAGTAGTATCCCGCCTTTGCCAAACGTCCGTTGACGTGTGCCGCACACTGATCCGTAAATCTTCCATATCGATCTCTACCTGCCCATTTTACCATCTTGTTCTCGAATACTTTGTCGGTAGCTGTGGGGTTAATCTCCTCAGTCGATATGCTGAGAGAGTCTGTGCCCATCGACGTTTCGCTATGGAGTGCATCAAATGGGTGATTATTGCTATGAGAATATGTCGCGATTGTTGTTTTTGAGCCCTCAATCCATTGATTTAGGAGTGTAGAGTCTAACTTTATAGATGCTATAAATGTCTCTGTATCTCTATATGACGCAACCGTCGTCGTGTCTTGCGGATTGCTAAGTGTCGACACCTCCTGTGCAGAGAGTCTATTCAACACGCCATTACCAATCATCAAGGCGGTAACAAGCATCAATATCTTCTTCATCTCTTTTGTTGTTTATGTTGATTAGCAAAAGCCTCTTCGCAAAAGCGGTGGGCTCGAGTCTTCTGTTTTGTCACAGCTTGGTCCTCAAGCAAGCTTGTGACAAGGCACATAAAAAACAAAACGGATGACTTTCGCCATCCGTTTTGCATTGTGATCGAGCGGAGAGGGAGGGATTCGAACCCCCGGAGCCTCGCAGCTCAACGGTTTTCAAGACCGCCGCAATCGACCACTCTGCCACCTCTCCAAAGGACAAAAGTATAGCATTTTTCTTAAACCACCAAATATTTTTGCAAAAATTTTTCAAGAAATTTTGGTAGGCATAGCTTAATGTGTTGTAGCACAGCGATATATGGCGATAAAAATTTTTCAAAAATTTTTCGCTCATCAGGCGGTTTTTGCCTCAAAATCGCGATTTTTGCGATTTTTGCCCATTTCGAGGGCGTGCTTGGAGCCACAAAAATCGCCATATTTTGACTCCTAAAACGCCCATTTTTGTTGTTTGGAGGGCTTATTTTTGTGCGAGGCCACAAAAAAATGTCGACAGGATGACTCCGTAGTGCAAAATTTCGTATATTTGTAGTGGTGTGTTGTTCTTTACACCTCAGGCAAGCACGTTAAATCAAAAAAATATAACTATGAGCTATCTATTAACACTCTTGGCAATCTCGTTTGTTGTCTCAGCTGTGGGCTGGGTCTACTTCATCTACTTCTTTAGTATTGGTTATGGCCTCTCCATCTCGGCATTGGCGGTGGCTACGGCGGTAATCTTTAGCGATGTGATGACACTCCCTGTTGCTATCCTCGAGGGCGTATTATTTATATATGGTATTCGCCTTGCCCTCTACCTTCTGTTGCGTGAGCGTCGCTCGGCATCCTATAAGAAGATACTATACCAGCCAGAGAATACCACCAAGAAGCCCCTTTTTGCGATGTTTATGATCTGGACGTCGTGTGCCCTTCTATATATCGGTCAGATGAGCCCCGCGACATTCTACCTCCACAACCTTCGCGAGGGTCTTGCCGTGAGTGAGGCGTGGGCGTGGGCAGGAGCTATAGTTGCGGCCATCGGCGTAGTTATCGAGATGGTTGCAGATGCCCAGAAGAGTGCGGCAAAGAGGGTTAATGCCAGCCGCTTTGTCTCTACGGGCCTCTATCGCATTGTGCGTTGTCCTAACTACTTTGGCGAGGTGCTTATGTGGACCGGAAGCTTCATCATCTGCTTTGGTGCTTGCTGTACCCTCTGGCAGTGGGTTATCGCTGCGTTGGGATATGTGGGCATCGTCTACGTTATGTTTAGCGGTGCACGCCGCTTAGAGCTCCGCCAGCAGGAGGTCTATGGTGACGACCCTGAGTTCCAGGCCTACATCCACCGTCGTCCACTCATCCTACCATTTGTGCCTATTTATAGCGTAGCTAAGCACACCTGGTTAAAAGGTTAATAAGAGGCGATACAAAAAAAGTAAATCTCCGATGTTCGCATCGGAGATTTACTTTTATATGTGTGAGCTCGTTACTCAGGCTTAACAAGCGAGAGGAAGAGCTCGTCGAGCTGTGCCTGTGCCACTGGTGATGGGCCATCGAGCATAACATCGCGACCAGCGTTGTTCTTTGGGAAGGCAATGTAGTCACGGATAGACTCCGAGCCACCAAACAACGAGCACAAACGGTCGAAGCCGAAGGCCAAACCACCGTGAGGAGGTGCACCATACTTGAAGGCGTTCATCAAGAAGCCGAACTGCTCCTCTGCAGCCTCTGCAGTAAAGCCGAGGGCGTCGAAGACCTTAGCCTGGAGCTCTGCGTCGTGGATACGGATTGAACCGCCACCGATCTCAGTACCGTTACATACGAAGTCGTAGGCGTTAGCACGCATCTTGCCGAGCTCGCCGCTGTCGAAGTACTTAGCATCCTCAGGCTTTGGCGAGGTGAATGGGTGGTGCATAGCGTAGAAACGCTGTGTCTCCTCGTCCCACTCGAACATTGGGAAGTCGACAACCCAGAGTGGTGCAAACTTCTTAGGATCACGCAAGCCGAGACGCTCAGCAACCTCAAGACGCAAGGTGCAGAGCTGTGTGAGGGTCTTGAACTTCTCACCGCAAAGGATGAAGATCATATCGCCCGCCTTAGCACCTGTACGCTCAGCGATAGCCATCAAGTCGTCAGCCGAGAAGAACTTGTCGATAGACGACTTAATGCCGCCATTCTCGTCAAGGCGAATCCATACGAGGCCCTTAGCACCCACCTGTGGACGTTTTACGAACTCTGTGAGCTCGTCGATCTGCTTGCGGGTGTACGAAGCACAACCCTGAGCAGCGAAGCCTACAACATAGTCTGCCGAGTCGAAAACCACAAAGTCGTGGCCGTGTGCAATGTCGGTAATGTCGCCGAAGGTCATACCGAAACGCAAGTCTGGCTTGTCAGAGCCGTACTTCTCCATAGCCTCGATCCAAG
>JAFYSI010000048.1 GCA_017559425.1 Alistipes sp. | reverse complement strand
CTGCTCAGGAGTACGGTGGCGTTATTACTCACGGTGCTAAGCTCTTGTTTGCTTACTGCGAGGCTACAGTGCCTAAGGTAACTGTTACATTGCGTAAGGCTTACGGTGGTGCTTACATCGTTATGTCATCTAAGCACATCCGTGGTGACGTGAACTACGCTTGGCCAACAGCAGAGATCGCAGTTATGGGTGCAAGCGGTGCAGTAGAGGTATTGCACGCTAAGGCTTTGGCTGGCTTCGAGAATAAGGAGGATAAGGCTAAGTTTGTTGCAGAGAAGGAGCAGGAGTACCGCGACAAGTTCTCTAACCCTTACAACGCAGCTCGCTACGGCTACATCGACGACGTTATCGAGCCACGCAACACTCGTTTCCGCGTAATCCGTGCTTTGGAGTCATTGCGTAACTAGCGTCTTGAGAATCCTGCTTAGCGTCATAACAACATTCCATTGTATTATTTATAAATATTAATAGATATTAGGTAAGTTATGATGTTACTTGCAGCAACAAATTGGGGCAATGCAGGCCTTATGGCACTCGTCAGCATCTTGCTGGTGTTCATAGTGCTTGTTCTTCTTATTTTCATATTGAAGCTCTTCGGAGTTATCTTTGCTGAGAAGAAGACGGCTGCAGCAGCCTCTGTAGGTGCATCATCTGACGAGATTTCTGATGAGGAGGTGGCAGCCATCGCTATGGCTGTCAACCTCTTCTTCAACCGTCACGATGAGGAGAGCGACGTACTCACATTCCGCCAGAACCACGACGTTTCGGCTTGGCAGGTACGTAATATTCACAAGCAATTGTAAAACAAAAACACCAAAGTTAACTAACACGCAATTATGCAGAAATTCAAATTCAATATTAACGGCAAGGGCTACGAGGCTATTGTTGAGGAGACAGATCGCAATACAGCCCGTGTAGAGCTTAACGGTAAGAGCTATACCGTTCAGGTCGAGAAGGAGGAGGCTATCGTATCACCTAAGATTGCAGCCGTTAAGCCATCATCATCTTCTTCAGACTTCGTTGATGCACCTCAGCAGGTTATCACTGGTAACGCTGGTTCAATCAAGTCACCACTGCCAGGTAACGTATCAAAGATCAAGGTTAAGGAGGGTCAGGCAGTTCAGGCTGGTGAGGTTCTTATGACCTTGGAGGCTATGAAGATGGAGAACGAGATTATGGCTCCAGGTGCTGGTACCGTCAAGAAGATCTACGTTACTGAGGGCAAGGCTGTACAGCAGGGTGAGGCTCTTATCGATCTCGCTTAATACTAACTCTTTATTTAACTGAAAACTTAATATGAAGAGTGTAAAATTCTATTTTTCATTGCTCCTCTCGGCAGTGATGCTCACCGTGGCTGTCCCAGTAATGGCTCAGGAGGCGGAGGCTGCTGCTGACGAGACTGCAACTGAGCAGGTAGAGCCAGCAACCGAGGCTGTAGTGGCCGAGGCTGTTGTTGAGACGCCTGCAGTTGATGTTGCAGAGGCTGAGGCTGTTGCACACGTTGCAATGGGTTCTCAGGGCCGTGACAATGCTGATATCGACGCTGAGTTTAGCGTTGGTAAGGCTATTGGCGACTTCGTAAGCCAGTCAGGTTTTAAGGGCTTCGTTGAGACTGATAAGAATGGTGTAGAGGGTTGGCGTTATGGCGTGATGATCCTCATCTCGTTCTTGTTGCTCTACTTGGCTATTGTTAAGAAGTTCGAGCCATTGCTCTTGATGCCTATCGCATTCGGTATGTTGCTTACTAACTTGCCAGGTGCTGGTATGTTCCACTCAGAGCTCTTTGCTGGTGGTCACGTTCACTGGGAGGACTTCGCTCTCGGTTCAGGTGTAGGCCTCTTGGACTACTTGTACCTCGGTGTTAAGCTCGGTATCTATCCTTGCTTAATCTTCATCGGTGTAGGTGCAATGACTGACTTCGGTCCACTTATCGCTAACCCTAAGAGCTTGTTGCTCGGTGCTGCTGCTCAGATTGGTATCTTTGCAACATTCATCGGTGCTTTGGCTTTGGGCTTCAACTACTGGGAGTCTGGTTCTATCGGTATCATTGGTGGTGCTGATGGTCCAACAGCTATCTACCTCACATCGAAGCTCGCTCCACACTTGCTCGGTCCTATCGCCGTTGCTGCATACTCATATATGGCTCTCGTTCCAGTGATCCAGCCTCCTATTATGAAGCTGCTCACAACTGAGAAGGAGCGTAAGATCGAGATGAAGCAGTTGCGTACCGTGTCACAGCGTGAGAAGATCGTCTTCCCTATTGTTATCACTGCTATCATCGCAATCTTGTTGCCATCGGCTGCTCCACTTATTGGCTGCTTGATGCTCGGTAACTTGATGAAGGAGTGTGGTGTTACTGAGCGTTTGTCAAAGACTGTTCAGAACGAGTTGATGAACATCGTTACCATCTTCCTCGGTATCTCTGTAGGTGCTACTGCTACTGCAGGTTCGTTCCTCAACTTCCAGACATTGGGTATCCTCACATTGGGTATTGTTGCCTTCTCATTCGGTTCAGCATCTGGCGTTATCTTGGCCAAGATTATGAACCTCTTCGCAAAGGAGAAGATCAACCCACTTATCGGTTCTGCAGGTGTATCGGCTGTGCCTATGGCTGCACGTGTGTCGCAGACTGTGGGTCAGCAGTACAACCCAAGCAACTTCTTGTTGATGCACGCTATGGGTCCTAACGTAGCAGGTGTTATCGGCTCTGCAGTTGCTGCAGGTATCCTCTTGGCTTTCCTCCCTATGTAATATTGGGCTTAGGTCAAGCAAAAAGAAAAGTCCGTCGAACTCTTCGACGGACTTTATTGTTTATCTAAGTTTTGTCTACTCTTTATCCTTGTCACTCCACGCGGTGTAAGGGTAGTCGCGAAGGTGTGAGTTGTAGAAGCGTTTCTCGCCCGTAACCTCTCGTCCTAACCACTCTGGTTTTGAGAACTCCTCGTCGGCTCGTGAAAGCTCAATCTCGGCAATTGTGAGCCCAAGGTTCTCTCCTGCAAACTCATCTACCTCAAAGGTGTGACCATCGTGCTCAACAAGATATCTGTGCTTCTCGATTATAGGCCCCTCGGCAAGCTGTAGGAGCTCGCGTGCCTCTGCCGATGATATCTCCTTCTCCCACTCAAAGCGGCTCAGACCACCATCCTTCGATGGACCTTTTATTGTCAGCCAGCAACGCTCGTTGCTGATGCGTACACGTACAGTTCTACGACCCGAGGCGATGTAGCCTTGCACCATATAGTTACAGGTGTGGGCGAGGTGTTTATACTCGCCCACAACCAAAAACTTACGTTCAATCTCCTGTGCCATAGCTATCTTACTCCTCGTAAGAGAACATAGGATCCCACGATGGAAGCATTGTTGGCTTCTGCTCGAGGAGCTTTAGTGTCTCTGCTGGGATATACTTCTTGTTGATTACAACACGGAACATATACTCCTCAAACCACTCGTTGGTCATAATGAGGTTGCCCTGCCAGCCTGACTGTGCACCCCAGCTATTCTCCACCATCCACTTTTTAGCCTCGCCATTCTCGTCGAGGTCTACGGCGATAAGTGTCATAGCGTGTGATGAGCCACTTGCAAAGGTGCGTACACGCTGCTCCTTGTTCATTGGGAACTCCACGCCAAGAAGCGATGCGTAGTCGAAGTTGTTGATGTCGAGCGTACCCTTCTTTGAGAGCAGGAACTTGCCCACGTCGCAAGAGAAGTACATTGCTGCATTATCCTTGATTGATGCAATGGCAAGAGCCTTAACCTCGTCGATTGGAAGGTTCAAATATACCCAGTTATGACCGTCATAAACGTGGCGGTCGTACTCAATCTCGTAGACCTTGTGGTACTCACGAGTAGGGTCGTTCATAATCATCACATAGTCATTCTCGAGGTCGAGCTCTCCGAAGTACTCTGCGTAGAACGACTTAGGAGTGTAGGTCTTAGTATCTACCGCCTCGCCCTGCTTGTTGTAGCGAGTCCAGGTGAACTCTGTGGGAGGTACGCCGTAGGCACGCACAAGCATTGAGTATATCTCCTTGAGCATCTCGACCTTGAGGGCTGCTGGAGCACGACGATCCTTCTGCTCACGGAGCTTAAGACCATACTCACGAAGCTTCTGTGAGATGAGATTAGAAATCTGCGATGTGTTGTTCGACTGATAGTTCTCAGGCATAACCTCAGCTGGCACCACGCCATACTTCATAATGAGGTTTGATACGCCCGTAAACTGACCGCCGTCGCTGAGTGGATTCTTGAACAACCACTCCACCTGTCGATCCTCCATCGGGAGACTCTTGGTGTCGATAACGGCCTGAAGGAAGAGGTTGCACTTCTCGAGCTGGTCGTAGAAGAAGAGGTAGTTGTGTGAGAATGTCAATGAGCCCATATCATACTTCTCAATCATATCGGCACGAAGAACATTAAGACCTGTAAACAACCAGCAGCGACCAGACTGATACTGGTTTGTGATGCCGCTTGTCTTTACACGGTGTGAGAAGTGGGTGTCGATCATCGCGAGGTTATCGGCGTTGATTGCAAGTGTTGCGATAGGTGTCTGTGCCAAGGCATTGTGTGCTGCACGATCTGCCTGGGTCATTGTGTGTGACGAGCGAATCTCGTTGAGCATAGCCTCGCTGAGGCCACCATCAGGATGTTGAGCACTGATAGTTCCTGCGGCCATAAGCGTGATGGCCAAAGTGAAGAGTCGTTTCATAGTTATTGTTTTTAGTTGTTAGTATCTTGCGACATTCGACAAATTTACGAAATATTTTGGTAAATACCAAGAGCTCTATTTGTTGTTATCCGCATCACGATAGATGTCGTGAAGTCTATTGGACATATAGTACTGGAACACGCCACGCAGAAGCATATACATCGAAAAGGCGAGCCAGATGGCGTTGTTACCAATCATCCATCGTGTGCCGTAGAGCAGAATGAAGAAGCTCACAGATGCCCAAATCATAGAGTTTCGCATAATGCGACTGCGGGTAGCTCCCACCATAATGCCATCCATAACAAAAGGTAGTGCAGCAGCAAGAGGAATTGCTATGATCCAACCTATGTATTGCTCGGCTACGCCTATAAGCGTCTCAACATCACCCTGCTCAGGGCTTACCAAGATGTTGAAAATGTCACGCCACCAGCCGATATATACGCCAATGAATATGAATGACACCGCGAAGCACCATATAAGGCATAGCTTAATACATCTTCGCAATGATACAGAATCGCGAGCACCGATAAAACGTCCTGTGAGAGCCTCTGCAGCGTATGCAAAGCCATCATTCATATAAGAGAATAGCGTGAAGAACTGTAGCAATATGGCGTTTACGGCCAAGATGTTCTTGTCGCCACTATCAGCTGAGGCCTTGGTGAAGAATGTGTAGACCGCTACAAGGCAGAAGGTGCGAATGATGATGTCACCATTGATGCTGAAGAATTGATGCATCGACTTTAGGTCCATTACCTCCTTGATGCTTACCCTCTCTATACGGTGGCGATACTTCAGGGCTATGATG
>JAFYSI010000047.1 GCA_017559425.1 Alistipes sp. | reverse complement strand
GCTGACAAGGATCTCATCCTCCAGGTATTGAATATGTACTCGTCGAGCGCAGAGCGTGAGAAGGAGATCAAGAATATGTCGGCTGTATTCAAGGCTCTCAAGACTGACGTATTGCCACAGCTCCGTCGTGCTCAGGTTGTTAACAGCGCTGACGTAACTGGTTGGAGCGACGAGGAGATGCTCGCACTCATCAACGAGGGTAAGATCTCTACTTTGAAGCTCGAGGAGTTGCTCCACATCGCAACTGTATCTGAGGCTGTTGCTGAGGCTGCTTTGATCGAGGCTACTAAGTCGGGCGACGCTCGCGCTTGGAACAACCTCGCGTTGGTTTACGCTAAGGCTGGCAACTACGCTAAGGCTGTAGAGTGCTTGAACAAGGTTCAGAACGGCGTTGAGGCTGAGTTGAACAACAACTACGCATTGGTTTACGCTGCTGAGGGTGACGTAGCTAAGGCTGAGGGTTACGCTGCAAACGCTACTGCTGAGACTAAGGCAATGGTAGCTGCTGCTAAGGGTGACTACGCTACTGCTGCTCAGACTTTGAAGTCTGGCTACAACGCTGCTATCGTTAACTTGCAGAATGGTAACCTCTCTGCTGCTAAGCAGTGCATCGCTAGCGATATGTCTGCTAAGGCTGACTATCTCCGCGCTGTAATCGCTTGCAAGGAGGGTGACATCAACGGTGCTAAGGCTCAGCTCAACAGCGCAATCTCTAAGGATGCTTCGTTGAAGGCTAAGGCTGAGAAGGATATTAACCTTGCATCATTGAAGTAAAAATACTTCTTGTGATAAGTCGCAATCTGCGGCCTATCCCTAAAAGTTAAGGACCCTGGGCTGTACTACGTGTACTATCCCAGGGCCCTTTCTTTTGTGATACGCCCCATCTCACGTCTTCTGACAAGAAGTAGGTGCGAGTAGGTCGATTATCTTGTTTGCCTTACCTATATATATAAATAGGTCAATGGCTAAAAGCAAAAAAAAAGACGAGCTCTGAGCTCGTCTTTTGTCTACTCAACAATTGCGTGGAGTATTCCGTCGATATCGTAACCGCAAAGGTGTCTCAATTCCGATAGTGTGCCGTGTTCAATGAACTTATCGTCGATGCCAAGTGTTACCACCTCGGTCGAGATTTGGTTGTCGCTAAGTAACTTCACGACAGCCTCACCTGCGCCGCCTCGCAATACACCATCTTCGATAGTGACGATTCTCTTATATTTGTTTGCTACCTTTAGTACAGTCTCCTTATCGATAGGTTTCGCAAAACGCATATCGTATACTGCGGTGCTAACGCCTATCATATCGGCCTGTTCTGCCGCCTTCTCGGCATCTGCGCAGAGCGTTCCGAATGCCAACACTGCAACATCCTTACCCTCGCGTACTTGTCGTGCTTTGCCCACCTCGATAGCCTCGAATGCGGTATTCTTCCACTCGGTGCCACGACCCGTACCACGTGGGTAGCGAATAGCAAATGGGCAGTCGCTATGGAGTGCTGTGAACATCATATTGCGAAGCTCCCACTCGTCCGATGGGGTTGCTATAATCATATTAGGTATGCATCCCAAATAGGCTATATCGAACGCTCCGTGGTGGGTTGCGCCATCCTCGCCAACAAGACCTCCTCTATCGAGGCAGAAGGTTACCGGAAGGTTCTGCAATGCCACGTCGTGGATGATATTGTCGTAGGCGCGTTGCATAAATGTTGAGTAGATATTGCAGAAAGGTCGTTCGCCTGCGGCTGCGAGACCTGCCGAGAAGGTTACTGCGTGACCCTCGGCAATGCCTACATCGAAGCATCGCTCGGGCATCTCGGCCATCATTATATTCATCGAGCAGCCCGAAGGCATTGCTGGTGTGATGCCGACAACGCGTCTGTCGATGCGAGCAAGGTCGAGCAGTGTCTGACCAAAGACATCCTGCATACGTGAGTGCTTCGATTCGCTCTGAATTCGCTCTCCTGTCTCGGGGTTGAAGCAACCTGGTGCGTGCCAAACCGAGAGGTTGTCCTTGGTTGGAGCGTAGCCGTGACCTTTCTCGGTAATTATATGGAGAAGCTTTGGCGAGTTGATGCTCTTAAGTGCTCGCAACGTGCGCACAAGTCTCTTCACGTCGTGACCATCCACGCGACCAAAATATCTAAATCCGAGACTCTCGAAGAGGTTACTATTCTGCAAAAGTCCGTGCTTCACGCCATTGCCCACCTTGCGACAGAAGTTGAGAAGTCGCGGTGTGCGCGAGAGTGCTGACCACAATCCCTGCTTGAAGCGGTTGTATCGCGACGAGGTCGAGAGTCTTAGCAAGTAGTGGTTTAGCGCGCCCTGTGAGCGGTCAATCGACATATTATTGTCGTTGAGAATCACCAGGATATCGGTATTCTTGTCCGATCCCGCATTGTTGAGTCCCTCGAATGCCAAACCTCCAGCGATCGATCCGTCACCAATAATAGCAACGCTCTTGAATGCTTCGCCTTGCAATTTTGCAGCCTTTGCCATACCGAGTGCAGCCGAAATCGAAACCGAAGAGTGGCCTGCGCCAAAGGCGTCATACTCGCTCTCGGCGATGCGTGGGAATCCGCTGATGCCACCCAATCGACGATTGGTGGTGAAGGCGTCACGACGTCCTGTGATAATTTTGTGAGCGTATGCCTGATGGCCTACGTCCCAGATGAGCTTATCGGTAGGGG
>JAFYSI010000002.1 GCA_017559425.1 Alistipes sp. | reverse complement strand
CCGCGAGTAAGCGAGAGCAGAGACCGCTTGCGGACTATGCCGAGCGTGAGCGGTGAAAAGGAACTTAAGCCTAAAATTAGCTCTAGTTATACAACTTCTTAAAAAGTGAGGGTGCTCAACACAGACTTGTTGGACACCCTCATTTTGTTTCAGTTGATTAGTACTGCTCCTTCTCGTTGGGGAAGTCGCGGCTCTTGACGTCGTCGACATAGTGGCCAACAGCCTCCGAGATGGTAGTTCCGAGGTCGGCATAGCGACGCAAGAAGCGGGGTGAGAAAGATTGTGTGATGCCCAACATATCGTGAACAACAAGCACCTGGCCATCGGTAGCACCACCAGCACCGATGCCGATTGTTGGAATGTGCAACTCCTCAGAGACACGCTTGCCGAGCTCCGCAGGGATCTTCTCCAATACGATAGCGAAGCAACCAGCCTCCTCCAAGAGGTGGGCGTCACGCAAGAGCTTCTCGGCCTCTGCCTCGCTCTTAGCACGCACGTTGTAAGTGCCGAACTTGTGGATAGACTGTGGCATCAAGCCGAGGTGGCCCATAACAGGAATGCCGGCAGAGATGATACGCTGCACAGACTCCAAAATCTCCTCGCCGCCCTCCATCTTAACTGCATCAGCCTCAGTCTCTTTCATAATGCGAACGGCTGAGTCGAGGGCCAACTTTGAGTTGCCCTGGTAGGTGCCGAAAGGAAGGTCCACAACGACCAACGCACGCTCCACGGCACGAACAACCGACTTAGCGTGGTAGATCATCATATCGAGTGTGATGGGCAACGTGGTCTCGAAGCCCGCCATAACATTTGCTGCCGAGTCGCCAACAAGGATCACGTCGATACCAGCCTTGTCGACAATCTTGGCCATTGAATAGTCATACGAGGTGAGCATAGCGATCTTCTCGCCACGCTGCTTCATCTCGGTGAGGCGTAACGTAGTTACGGCTCTTAGTGTGCTCTCTACTGACATACTGTCTTGTTTTGTTAATTTAGCACAAAGGTAGCGAATAATGTGAAAAGTGCAAATTTTTGCGACATTTACTCCGCTTGAGGTGGTCGGCGGCGGGGTGGGGACGAAAAAAAAGAGGTATTATATATTGGTATTCCGAAAAAATGTCGTATCTTTGTGGCGTAATTGATCGATGGTAAGGGGACGGAGAGTCCCCTTATTTCGTAGATATAGCCTAACGTAGACGAGTAAAATATTTCACTATATGATTGACGCAAAGAGAGTTATAGAGATTGCTGAGCAGCATCTTGAGGGCAGCGATATGTTCGTTGTGGAGTGCAAGACGACGCCTATGGGCGAGATTGAGCTTCTCGTGGATAGCGACACGGCAGTAAAATTGGAGGATTGTGCAGCACTTAACCGTGCTATCGAGGCAGAGCTCGACCGCGAGGTTGAGGACTACTCGCTGATGGTTGCTTCGGCAGGCATCGGCTCGGAGCTTAAGCTTCTTCGTCAGTATCAGAAGATCATCGGCTCGTCTGTCGAGGTGTTGCTCAAGGATGGCATCAAGATCTTGGCTAAGCTCTGTAAGGCTGACAACGAGGGTATCGAGCTCTCGTACGAGGAGAAGCAGCAGGTAGAGGGCAAAAAGCGTAAGGTGACTGTCGAGGTTACTAAGACCTACGTTTGGGATGAGATTAAGTATGTTAAGGAGTACTTAGATTTCAAGTAAGAAAATATAATCAAAACAAAATATATATCAAAAAATGAAGTACGTTAATCTTATCAGCAACTTTGCTGAGTTTAAAGAGCTTAAGAGCATTGACAACTCTACGCTTATTGGCGTGTTGGAGGATGTATTCCGCCACGCACTCCAGAAGCAGTTCGAGAGCGATGAGAACTTCGATGTTATCATCAACCCTGAGAAGGGTGACCTCGAGATCTGGCGTAACCGCACAGTAGTCGAGGATGATATGCTCGAGGATGAGAACACAGAGATCGCACTCTCTGAGGTGAAGGCTATCGACGCATCTTACGACGTGGGTGATGAGTATGTCGACCAGATCGATATGACTAAGTTTGGCCGTCGTGCAGTGTTGTCATTGCGTCAGAACCTCGCATCACGCATCCTCGACTTGGAGAAGGCTGCATTGTTCGAGAAGTACTCTGAGAAGGTGGGCGAGATTATCTCTGGTGAGGTTTACCAGGTGTGGAAGAAGGAGGTCTTGGTTCGCGATGACGAGGGTAACGACCTCTCATTGCCTAAGATGGAGCAGATTCCTAACGACTTCTACCGCAAGGGCGATACAATCAAGGCTATCGTGAAGTCTGTGGAGATGAACAACAACCAGCCACGCATCATCCTCTCGCGTACCGACAACCAGTTCCTCGAGCGTCTGTTCGAGCAGGAGGTACCTGAGATCTTCGATGGTCTTATCACCATCAAGAAGATTGCACGTATCCCTGGTGAGCGTGCTAAGGTGGCTGTTGAGTCTTACGACGACCGCATCGACCCAGTAGGTGCTTGCGTGGGTATGAAGGGCTCGCGTATCTACACCATCGTTAAGGAGCTCCGCAACGAGAATATCGACGTGGTGAACTACACAGCTAACACATCGCTTATGATTCAGCGTTCGTTGAACCCAGCGAAGGTCTCGTCAATTACCATCGACGAGGAGCGTCAGACAGCTGCTGTTTATCTCAAGCCTGAGGAGGTATCGTTGGCAATCGGTAAGGGTGGTTTGAACATCCGTCTCTCGAAGATGCTTACTGGCTACGATATCGACGTATATCGCGAGATCGAGGAGGAGGATGTAGCTCTCACAGAGTTTGCAGACGAGATCGAGGGTTGGATCATCGAGGCTCTTAAGAATGCTGGTTGCGACACTGCAAAGAGCGTTCTCGACCTTACTGTTGAGCAGATTGCTCAGCGTGCCGACCTCGAGATTGAACAGGCAGAGCAGGTGGTAGCCATCCTTAAGGCTGAGTTTGAGTAGTGTAACGATTAACGAAATTTTATTTGAATGGATAATAGCAAGAAGATAAGGCTTATACAGGTAGCTAAGGAGTTTAAGGTGGGTTTCAACACTCTTGCCGACTATCTCCAGCGTAAGGGTTTGCAGAGCGACTGCTCACCCTCGTCGCCTGTATCAGCAGAGGTATATGCAGCATTAGAGAAGGAGTTTGGTGGTAACCGCCAGTCGGGTGGCGAGCGTAACGCTGTGCGTGAGCGTATCCAGCAGAAGGGCTCTGTGAGCATCAACTCGCAGAACGCTAAGGAGGAGGACGACGAGGAGGAGGTTGTCATCAAGAGCAACATCATCTCAGTCAAGGATGAGGTTCGTGGTCCAAAGATCTTGGGTAAGATCGACCTCGACGCAAAGAAGGCAGAGCCTAAGCAGGAGCCAAAGCCTGTTGTGGAGGAGCCTAAGGCTGAGCCAGTGAAGCCTGTAGAGGTGAAGGTTGAGGAGCCTAAGGTGGAGCCAGTGAAGCCTGTAGAGGTTAAGGCTGAGGAGCCAAAGGCTGAGCCTGTAAAGCCTGCAGAGGTTAAGGTTGAGGAGCCTAAGGCTGAGGCACAGCCAGCAGAGGTTAAGCGTGATAGCGTGTTCCGTCCCGATGTAGCACAGCTCGATGGTCCAAAGATTCTCGGAACTATGGACGTGTCGAATATGGTTCCTGGTGGCAAGCACAAGCGTAAGCGTCTCGAGAAGGAGAAGGTGAACGTGGCTAAGGAGGGCAAGAATGCCGGCAAGCCAGAGAAGGGCCAGCAGAAGGGTGGCAACAACAATGGTCAGCGTCCTCAGAATGGTCAGGCTCAGCAGGGTGGCCAGCCTCAGCAGCAGAACAACAATAAGAAGAACAATAAGAAGCAGCAGAAGCAGCAGCCAAAGCCAGTGGTACGTCCTGAGGTATCTGACGAGGAGGTATCAAAGCAGATTAAGGACACCCTTGCACGTCTTACTGCAAAGGGTACAAAGTCGAAGGGTGCAAAGTATCGTAAGGAGAAGCGTGAGGAGGTTCGTGAGCGAATGAACGAGGAGATCGAGCGCGAGGAGATGGAGCGTAGCGTGCTCAAGGTTACAGAGTTCGTAACCGTGAGTGAGCTCGCTACAATGATGAGCGTATCGCCTATGGACGTTATCTCGGCTTGTATGAACCTTGGTTTGATGGTATCTATCAACCAGCGTCTCGATGCTGAGGCCTTGGTGGTTGTTGCTGAGGAGTTCGGTTTCACCGTAGAGTTTGTATCTGTAGAGATTCAGGAGGCTATCGAGACCGATAACGATACAGACGAGGATCTCGTACCACGTCCACCTATCGTAACCGTAATGGGTCACGTAGACCACGGTAAGACATCGCTCTTGGATAACATCCGTAAGACAAACGTAACTGCTGGTGAGGCGGGTGGTATCACCCAGCACATCGGTGCTTACTCAGTAGAGCTCAATGGTCAGAAGATTACCTTCCTCGATACACCAGGTCACGAGGCCTTTACAGCTATGCGTGCTCGTGGTGCTAAGATGACCGATGTAGCTATCATCATCGTTGCTGCCGACGATAGCGTGATGCCTCAGACT
>JAFYSI010000046.1 GCA_017559425.1 Alistipes sp. | reverse complement strand
GGGCTACGACTTCTTGCATTTGTACCAGGCTGAGAACTGCAAATTTCAGTTAGGTGGTGCTGATCAGTGGGGTAACATCACCACAGGTACTGAGCTTATCCGTCGTAAGCTCGGCTCTGAGGCTGAGGCCTTCGCTATCACCTGCCCACTTATTACCAAGGCTGACGGTACTAAGTTTGGTAAGACCGAGAGCGGTAACGTATGGCTCGATGCTCGCTACACCTCGCCTTACAAGTTCTACCAGTTCTGGCTCAATGTTAGCGACGAGGATGCTAAGCGCTACATCAAGATCTTCACACTTCTCGACCGCGAGACTATCGAGTCGCTCATCGCTGAGCACGATGCTGCTCCACACTTGCGTATCTTGCAGAAGCGTCTTGCCGAGATCCTTACCGAGGTTATCCACTCTAAGGAGGAGCTTGAGAAGGCTCAGGCAGCTACAAACATCCTCTTTGGTAATGCAACTTCGGAGGCTCTCCGCTCGTTGGATGAGGCAACCTTGTTGCAGGTATTCGAGGGTGTTCCTCAGTTCACCATTGCCCGTGCCGACCTTGAGAAGCCATTTGTTGACATCGTAGCCGATGTATGCAAGGTCTTCCCATCAAAGGGCGAGTGCCGCAAGATGGTTCAGGGTGGTGGCGTGCAGCTCAACAAGGAGAAGGTACAGGATGCTATGCGTAGCATCTCTGATGAGGACCTCATCGCAGGCAAGTACCTCCTCGTGCAGCGTGGCAAGAAGAACTACTACCTTATCACCGTTGAGTAGTGTCTAACCCTTCGATCAACTGTTAAATTGTGAATCCGATTTATACCATACGCCTCGATGGCATCTATGTGCGAGCCTTTCACGGCTGCTACGATCTCGAACAGCAGGTGGGCAACCGTTTTCGTGTCGATATCGTCATCCGCACGCCTCTAGGCAACCTCCCCGCAACGGACGATGTCACCCAGGCGGTGAACTACCTCACGGTCTACGAGATTGTGGAGCGTACTATGCAACGCACGCAGCGAACAATCGAGGCGGCAGCGTCGAACATCATCGAGGCTATTAAGAGCGAGTTTCCAGCGATTGTGGAGGTCGAGTGCACGGTGGCAAAGATAGCCCCTCCACTCGGCGGTAAGATTGACAAGGTTTCAGTAACACTAATTGGCTAAACAATGGCACAAGAGACAACAAAGCGTGGCGGTTTTGGCGGTAAGCTTGCCGCCATCCTCGCCGCCGCAGGCTCAGCAATCGGCCTCGGCAACATTTGGCGTTTCCCCTATATCACCTCCGAGCACGGTGGCGGTGCATTCATCATCATCTACCTCGGCTGTATCCTCCTCTTAGGCCTTCCGCTCCTTATTGCGGAGTTCTCTGTGGGACACAACTCTAAGTGTAACCCCATCGACGCCTTCTCGAAGATTCGTAAGGGTTGGGGTTGGCTTGGTGCAGCGGGTCTTATCTCCGTGTTCCTCATTATGGGCTACTACTTCGTAATTTCGGGATGGACGCTCAACTATGCTATCGCCTCGGCTGCTAATGGCATTGGCGAGGACTTCGGTGGCTTCTTCACTACGTTCACCACAGCAACGTGGAAGCCTCTCATCTTCACCTACTTGTTTATCCTTGCCAACCATTTCATCATCGTGGGTGGTGTGCAGGGCGGTATTGAGAAGGCCTCAAAGGTTATGATGCCACTGCTCTTTGCCATCCTCATTGTGTTGGCTGTCTACTCGTTGTGGTTACCTGAGGGTCGCGAGGCGTTGGGCAATGTCTTTACGCCCGACTTCTCGAAGGTGTCTGGCAAGACCTTCCTTGATGCTATGGGTCAGGCCTTCTTCACCCTCTCTGTGGGTATGGGTGCTATGCTCATCTACGGTTCATATTTCAAGAAGGGTACCAAGATTGCTGGTACAGCCATCAGCGTAGTCTCGCTCGACACGCTCGTAGCTATCATTGCTGCCGTTATCATCTTCTCGGCTGGTGTTGAGGGTGAGAAGGGTATGCAGCTTGCATTTGTGGCTATGCCTAAGGTATTCTCTGCGATGCCTATGGCCAACTTCTGGTCTACGCTCTTCTTCCTCTTGTTGGGCCTTGCAGCACTGTCGTCGACAATCTCTATGCACGAGGCTGTGACCTCATACTTTGTTGAGAAGCGTGGTATGTCGCGTTCGAAGGGTGCGTGGATTGTAACCATCGGAACACTCCTCCTCTCAACTGCCGCTTCGCTCTCGCTTGGCGACTGGAGCGACTTCAAGCTTGCGGGTATGAGTATCTTCGATCTTCTCGATAATTTTACCGCTATCGTGATGCTTCCTCTGCTTGGTATCCTTACCGCTATCTTCGTTGGTTGGATATGGAAGAGGGAGGATATGCGAGCCGAGCTCACTGCCGAGGGTGGTGTCGACAAGGCTACCTATCCCGTTGTTCGCTTCTTGCTTCGTTATGTATGCCCTGTGCTGGTCTCTACGGTCTTCATCTTCGGCATCATCGACTTTGCTAAGAGCATCAATGCTGAACCTGCAGAGGCGAAGACGGCGTTGGTTGTCGCTGAGCCAGCCAAGCAGCTTCGAATCAATATGTCGAACAAGACTCGTAAGCAGTTCGAGAGTGCAAAACTACAGAAGCCTGTGCTTGGCGAGAAGATGCTCAAGCTCAAGGTCGTAGAAGAGAAAAATAATAGTGATACAAAATAAACACAAATAATCTTTAAAACTATGGCAGATTTCATCTATCAGGAGCCGTATCCTATCCAGGAGGATAAGACGGAGTATCGCCTTTTGACTAAGGACTATGTTAAGGTCGTTGAGTGCGACGGACGTAAGATCTTGAAGGTTGACCCTAAGGGCCTCGAGCTCTTGGCTAAGGAGGCATATAGCGACGTATCGTTCTACTTGCGTGCCTCACACCTCCAGAAGTTGTCTAACATCCTTCAGGATCCTGAGGCTACAGACAACGACAAGTTCGTGGCCTACACAATGCTTATGAACCAGTGTGTAGCTGCCGAGGGCCAGCTCCCTACTTGCCAGGATACAGGTACCGCTATCTGTATTGGTCACAAGGGCGAGGATGTCTATACAGGTGCTAACGATGCTGAGTGTATCTCACGCGGTGTATACGAGACATATAAGGAGCGTAACTTGCGTTACTCACAGGTCGTTCCTTTCACAATGACCGAGGAGAAGAACTCTGGTAACAACCTCCCAGCACAGATCGACATCTACGCTGGTCACCCAGGTATGGAGTACGAGTTCTTGTTCATCACTAAGGGTGGTGGCTCGGCTAATAAGACATTCCTCTACCAGCAGACTAAGGCTCTCTTGAACGAGGAGTCACTCACAAAGTTCATCAAGGAGCATATCCTTGACCTCGGCACATCGGCTTGTCCTCCTTACCACTTGGCACTCTGTATCGGTGGTACATCGGCAGAGATGTGTCTCTCGACTGTTAAGAAGGCTTCGGCTGGTTACCTCGATGAGCTCCCAACATCGGGCAATGAGGGTGGCCGTTGCTTCCGCGACTTGGAGTGGGAGGCAAAGGTCGAGAAGATTTGCCAGGAGATTGGCCTCGGTGCTCAGTTTGGTGGTAAGTACTACGTTCACGACGTTCGCGTTATCCGTGCACCTCGCCACGCTGCCTCTTGCCCGGTTGCTATCGGCGTAAGCTGCTCTGCAGACCGTAACATCAAGGCTAAGATCACCCCTGAGGGTATCTTCATCGAGCAGTTGGAGAAGAATCCAGCACGCTTCCTCCCAGCCCAGGCTCCAGCAATGTCTCCAGCTGTAGACATCGACCTCGACGAGGGTATGGATAAGGTGCGTGAGATC
>JAFYSI010000045.1 GCA_017559425.1 Alistipes sp. | reverse complement strand
GCCACACTCGCGAGTATGCACGTCGTGCGCAGCGTGTTAAGGAGATTATGGTCAAGAACGGCTTCCATATCGTATACGACAAGGATTGCGATCAGGAGGTTAGCGACGGCTTCTTCTTTACGTTCGGCTATAAGGATATGACAGGCGAGCAGCTTATCAACAAGCTTATCTACTACGGTATCTCGGCTATCACACTCGCACCTACAGGTAGCTCTCGTGAGGGCTTGCGTGGTTGCGTGTCGATGATTTCGGACTACCAGTACGACGAGCTTGATAAGCGACTCAGAATGTTCAGCCAGGACTATTAGAAATCGTCTAATTGGGCTACTTTCTCGTTGTGCTCATCTTCGAGATCCTCACATACGCCTAAGTATGCTGCGGTTTCAAAGATTTCGCACGCCTAAAATGAGCTCCAATTATACAATTTCTCTGTAATAAAGTATAAACAGGGGCTGCCCGACCTAAAGGACAGCCCTTTTTAAAGAATATTGTGTATATGAATTTAGTTAGTGCGGCTGAGGCCGTGAAACTTATCAAGTCGGGTGACTCGGTCTATATCCAGGGCTCCACATCTGTGCCTGAGGTATTGGTGCAGGCTATGACCGACCGTGCTGCAGAGCTTCGTGATGTGAAGGTCTATACCGCCTTTGCCATTGGTCGCGTAGATGCTCCGTACGCTAAGGCTGAGCTCCGCGATTCGTTCGAACCATTGAGCTTCTTCGTGGCAAACAACCTCCGTAAGGCTATCAACGAGGGTGTTGCCCAGACCATCCCAGCATTCTTGGGTGAGATTCCTTTCTTGTTCCGTTCGGGTCAGATTCCTTTGGACGTTACCTTGCTCAACGTCTCTGAGCCAGATGAGGAGGGTTACTGCTCGTATGGTGTCTCTGCCGACCTTGCGTTCTCGGCTGTTGAGTGCTCGAAGACTATCATCGCTCAGGTGAATAAGTATATGCCACGTACGTTTGGTGATCCTGTGATTCACGTCTCAAAGATTGCCGCTATGGTGCGTGGCGATGAACCGCTTGTTGAGGTTCCAACAGTTATCCCTAACGACGTAGAGCGTGCTATTGGTAACTACATCGCTCAGGAGATTCCTGATGGAGCAACATTGCAGATTGGCGTTGGTGGTATTCCTAATGCAGTGCTTGATGCTTTGCACAGCCATAAGCACCTCGGTCTCCACACTGAGGCTATGACCGATGGTGTGGTGCCTCTCATCCAGAAGGGTATCATCGATAACTCTTTGAAGAAGATCTATCCTGGTCAGTCTGTTGCCTGCTTGTGCTTGGGTAGCCAGCGTCTGTATGACTACCTCGATGGCAACCGCGATGTTGTAATCCGCGACGTGGCTTGGACCAACGACCCACAGAACATCCGCCAGAATCCTAAGGTTATGGCCGTTAACTCAGCTATCGAGGTCGACCTCACAGGTCAGATCTGTGCAGATAGTATCGGTGAGCGTATCTTCTCAGGTGTAGGTGGCCAGCACGACTTTATGTATGGTGGTGCCTTGTCAGAGGGTGGTAAGTGCTTCATCGCCTTGCCTTCAATCACCTCTAAGGGCCAGTCAAAGATTGTTCCTACTTTGACTAAGGGTGCCGGTGTTGTTACCACACGTTTCCAGGCTCAGTATATCGCTACAGAGCACGGTATCGTCTACTTGCGTAACAAGTCTTTGGCTCAGCGTGCCAAGCTTCTTATCTCAGTAGCCGATCCTTCAGTGCGTGAGGATTTGGAGCGTGCAGCAGTTGAGCGTTTTGGTATTGGTTTCTTGCGTTGCAAAATCTAATTTCTTACGATAAGGGGTCATTCTCGGCCCATCCCTAAAAGTAAGACCCCTCGGGCTGTACGTCTTGGTACTATACCGAGGGGTCTTCTTTTGCGATAGACCAAACCCAACTCCTTCTGACGAGAAATTGGTTGTGTTACCATCTGGCAATAAAAAAGCCACCGATACACGGTGGCTTTTTTGTTGATATTTAGACTCTTATGCCTTGAAGAGCTCAACATCCGATGCCTCAGAAGCGTTGATGTAGGCAGCAGCCTCAGCAATCTTCTTAGCTGCGTACTTCACGAATACCTTTGCTGGGTTCAAGTACTCAGCCTCAACGTCTGCAGCCTGGCGGAGCATAAGGTGAGAGATGATAATGTAACCAGCAATCTCAACAAGACGGCGTGCGTGGAAATCCTTATAACCCGATGCCTCCTTGTCGATAGCCTCGACACGTGCAACAACAGCCTCGTAGGTCTTGCGCCACTCCTTGAGCTGCTCGCTAAGTGGCTGTGTAGCCTCTGAGCGTGGCTCCTCCTCGTAACGCATAATCTGCTCGAGGTAGGTACCCTTAGTGACGTGGTTGATGGCAGCAACAACCTGGAGCTGAGTTGTACCCTCGTAGATGTTCATAATACGAGCATCGCGATACAAACGCTCGCAAGCGTAGTCCTTCATATAGCCTGAGCCACCGTGAATCTGGATAGAGTCGTAGGCAACCTCGTTAGCATACTCCGAAGCAAACATCTTAGCAAGAGGTGTAAAGCCATCAGCCAAGCGGTTGAAGAACTTCATTTCTTGACGCTCATCAGCCTCGAGTGAGCGGTCGTGAGAGATGTGGTTGAGCTGCTTGTAGATATCTACGAAGCGAGCTGTCTCATAGAGCAATGCACGCGAAGCAAGGGTCTTAGCCTCCATATTCTTGAGCATCTCAGCAACGGCAGCAAACTTGATGATAGGCTTGCCAAACTGCTCACGCTCCTGGGCATACTTCAATGCCTCGCGGTAGGCAGCCTCGCTCAAACCTGTTGACTGTGCGGCGATACCCAAACGTGCAGCGTTCATAAGTGACATAACGTACTTGATAAGACCCATCTTACGGTCGCCAACAAGTACTGCAGGGGCGTTGTTGAACACAAGCTCGCAGGTAGGTGAACCCTTGATACCGAGCTTATTCTCGATACGACGTACCTTAACGCCGCCATCACGCTTGTCGTAGATGAGCATTGACAGACCACGAGCATCCTTAGTGCCCTCCTCTGTACGTGCCAACACCAACGAGATGTCACCATCACCATTGGTAATGAATCGCTTACAGCCGTTGAGACGCCATACGCCTGCTGCCTCATCCCACGTTGCCTTGAGCATCACAGCACCAAGGTCAGAGCCTGCATCTGGCTCAGTGAGGTCCATAGCACAGGTCTCACCAGCAGATACGCGTGGTAAGAAACGCTGCTTGATCTCCTCTGTTGCAAACTCGTTGATAGTCTCGGCACAATCCTGCAAGCCCCAGATATTCTCGAAGCCAGCATCTGCACGAGCAACCATCTCGTTTGCCATAGCGAAGCAGGTTACAGGCATATTCAAGCCGTCGTACTTGCGTGGAAGGGTCATACCATCAAGGCCTGCCTCGATCAAAGCCTCGATATTGCGAACAGTACCCGATGCGTACTCCACGTGGTCGTTAACAACGCGTGGACCCTCGTGGTCAACACCCTCGGCATTTGGACCGATAACCTCGCCGCAGACCTCACCAACGATGTCGAGAACACGCTTGTATGAGTCGAGAGCATCCTCAATGTCCTGAGGGGCATAGTCGTAGAGCTTAGCGTCGGCAAAGTTACGCTCCTTAAGCTCGATAATTCTCGTCATCAATGGATGAGAGAGGTGGTACTGCAAATCTTTATTATCACTATAGAAATTAGCCATAGCCTATCTTACTTTGAGTTCTGTTTGTAATACTTAATCATCTTAGGGATAACCTCCTCGACACTACCGGTGATAGCATAGTCGGCAATCTTGTTGATAGGAGCCTCAGGGTCGGTGTTGATCGATACGATCATTGCCGAGCCATCCATACCCGCTGTGTGCTGAATCTGACCAGAGATACCGCAAGCGATGTAGAGCTTAGGGCGTACAGTGACACCTGTCTGACCAATCTGACGCTCGTGCTCGGTGAAGCCAGCATCTACAGCAGCACGCGAAGCACCAACCTCGCCACCGAGAACATCTGCCAACTCGTGAACAAGTTTAAAGCCCTCCTTAGAGCCTACGCCGTAGCCACCAGCAACGATGACTGAAGCACCCTTGATGTTAATCTTACGCTCCTCGATGTGACGCTCCACGATGCGTACTGCGAGGTCTGTATCCTTAACCATTGGCTTCCAGTCAATCTCGCGAAGCTCACCCGCAGCAGGTGTTGCGAGCTCCTCCTTACGCATCACACCCTCGCGTACTGTAGCCATCTGTGGACGGCACTCAGGGTTGATGATGGTAGCGATGATGTTACCACCAAACGCTGGACGAATCTGATAGAGAAGAGCATCATACTCCTTACCTGACTTAGGATCCTTGTGGTCACCGATAACGAGCTCTGTACAGTCGGCTGTAAGACCGCTGTGAAGGGCTGATGATACGCGTGGAGCGAAGTCACGACCTACAGGTGTTGCACCGAAGAGCACAATCTGTGGCTGCTCCTGCTTGATAAGGCCTACCATTACGGCTGTGTGTGGGAGCGTGCGGAATGGGGCGAAGATAGCATCGTCGGCAACCCATACTGTGTCGGCACCATACTTAGCGAGCTCCGCAGCAAGGCCCTTGACATTGTTGCCAGCGACAACAGCCTCGAGCTTTACGCCGAGCGTGTTAGCCAATTCGCGACCCTTTGTAAGGAGCTCCAACGATACGTCGGCAATCTGCTGCTCCTCAATCTCGATATATACAAATACGTTGTTCATACTCATTACTTCAAGCGATTAACCGAGCGTGTGGCCCGCGATAAGTTCAACCATAAGTGCCTCGATGTCAGCATCCTCGGCTGTGAGTGTCTTAGCCTCCTTAGCCTGGAATACTACGTTCTCGATCTTCTTCACCTTTGTAGGTGAGCCTGAGAGTCCTAGCTGCTCGTAGTCTGGGTTAACGTCGGCTGCCGAGAACTCTACGATGTGGAGGTATGGACGCTCCTCGATGAATGCCTTGCGAGTACTGTCTGCTGCCGCCATTTCAGAGGTTGCGAGCGAGTACTTGAACTTCATCACACGCTTAGCGTTGCGTGGACGGCACTCCTTAGCCGATGCGTTAACGGTGATGACCGCTGGAAGTGGAGATACAACAACCTCTGCACCACGCTCCAAGCGACGCTTGATGGTGATCTCACAGTCGTTGATGTCTACGAGCTCCTCGGCGTATGTTACCTGTGGCAAGTTGAGCTTCTCAGCCACCTGAGGACCTACCTGAGCGGTGTCGCCGTCGATAGCCTGGCGGCCAGCCACGATGATGTCGGGATTAATCTTGCGTAGTGCACAAGAGAGTGCATACGATGTAGCCAAAGTGTCGGAACCAGCAAACTCTCTACCTGAGAGCAAGTAGCCACCGTCAGCACCGCGGAACATAGCCTCGCGGATAACGTCGGCAGCACGCTGTGGACCCATAGTAAGCACTTCGACACGGGCATTGCCAATGCGGTCCTTCATCTGAAGAGCCATCTCAAGAGCATTAAGGTCCTCTGGGTTAAAGATTGCTGCAAGAGCGGCACGGTTCACCGTACCCTCCGGAGTCATAGCATCCTTGCCGACATTGCGTGTGTCGGGCACCTGTTTTGCCAAGACTACGATTTTAGTTACTTTTTCCATTAGTTATTTTATAATGTGTTTTTATGTTCGCTTAAATGTTGTGCAGCCCTTTTTCGCTGCCAAATCCTGCCAAAGATAGAGATTTTTGCCTAAAATACCACCATTTTGCGAAGATATTTTTAGTGTTTGTCGGCCAACTATCTTATTTTCAGCATTAATGCTTATGTTTTGCGTTTGTCTGTTTTGCTACTAATCGCCTAAGTCTATGCCTATTCTGCGGTAACACTTCATAATGTTGTACGCCGCAATCTCGCTTCTAAATAGCTTAACGTGTTGTCTTCCCTCGTTGATCATCTCCTGGCGTAGCGTCTCGTTGTTGTGCAGACGCTCTATGGCATCGACCAGCTCTCCACAATCCTTCGATGATACATATATCGAGTGCTTGCCTCCTGCCTCCTCAAGGCTTGAGCCTCGAGCGGCAATAACTGGCACACCAACGGTGAGTGCCTCGAGGATATCTACTGCAAAGCCCTCGAACTTCGATGGGTTGATGTATGCCTCAGCTCCCTTGTATAGTGCTGGCCTATCTTTGAGGGCTATCGTGCGGCGGAAATGTACGCGATCCGCAAATCCGAGGCTCTTGAGGCGACGCTTCACACGTTTTGTGTAGCTTGTCTCGTCACCCACTACCACGAGGTTGTACTCTTCGGATAGTTCTGCCATTGCCTCGACTATAAGGCCGAAGTTCTTGCGTTCCGACATCTCTCCAATTGTGAGCAGGTAGTTGTCGGGTAGGTCGTACTTTTTCTTTACTGCCTCGACCTCCTCGTTGCTTATCTCCTTGCTGTATAGTTGGTTACATCCAGGATAAACTACATCTATCTTCTCGTGCGAGACGCCTAAGAGGTGTGCTATGTCGCGTTTTGTTGCTTCGCTTGCTGCGATTATTCTGTCGGCACGGTGACACGCCGAGCTCACCATTATGTACTCTACGATTCGCTCGAATATGTTGTAATAGTTTGTGTATCTGAGCGATATGAGGTCGTGCACGTTCACCACGCTGCGTATATCTTTGCGTCCGAGACCGTAGGGTAGTCTGCTCTCGAGGCCGTGAAATAGCTCTACGTCGCCACGCTTTGCATCTTTTGCTATTCGGAATATTTGCCACAGCCACGCGAGTCTACGCCATATTGAGCCATCAGGCTCCATCGACTCCACGTTTGGCAGTGCGTCGAGAGCGTCGTATTCGCGTTGTGGCGTATGCTTAGGTGTGTACATTCTGAAGTACGCATTTTCGGGGCAGGCCTCTGCTAAGGCTTTGATAATAAAGCGTGCGTAGCTGCCCACGCCGTTGTTTTCGGCATTAGCACTATGTGCGTCGAAACCTATCGTGTAGTTGTGCTTCATCTTGTGATACCTTAGTTTATATGCGTACGCTCGCGTGCGTATCAGTTGCAAATCTAAGAAAATTTCGTGAAAGTAGCAAATTTTCGCTTTCAGGCTCTCGCTCTATGGATTTTTCTCGACACTGAAAATCAGCGTTGTAGCCCCTTCTGAGCGGGATAATTAAAACTTTTTCAAAAAATATTGAAAATTTTTTAAAAAATATTTGTACGATTCAAAAATAGTCCTTACCTTTGCAGCGAAGTTTTAAGGTTCATTTAGGTTAGTAGTTTTAGGTTGGGAGGCAATCGAAGGATTGCGGCGAGAGCTACAGCACCACAAGGTAGTGGTGTAGGTTTCGTTGCTAAAACCGGGTGACGGTGCTCGTCACGGGTTGAATATCTTTCGATGGGCCTCGTTTTTTATTTTATTCTGTCCGAAATCCAGCATTGTTGGCCTGAAACGCACCTTTTCTGCTCGTCATTTACCCTGAGAAATCTCTATTTTGCTCCATTTTACGCATATTGTCTGCATTTTTGAGGCATAAATATTCGTAAATCTATCTCAAAAACGGGTAAAAAATCTAAATCTATTTTGCATTTTCGAAATAATTCCCTAAATTTGCATTAATAATGCGGGGATATTGTCCCCTCATCTAACGGAAATTACACATATTTATATTAACTAACATTTCTAAAACTATCGCACTATGAGGAAAATTTTTACTACCCTCAAGTCTGTTGTAGCTGCTACCGTTATAGCTGCTATGGCATTGGCTGCGTCGTGTTCGTATGACGACACAGCTCTTAAGAACGATGTGGAGAAGATCAAGACTGATCTCGCTACATTGACAGAGCGCGTTAACGCTTTGGAGGATAAGCTCGATGAGCAGGTTGCTGGTTTGAAAGAGCTTATCAATGGTAAGGTTGTTGTTACAGGTGTTGAGACCGAGGGCGACGTAACTACTGTTACTTTGTCTGACGGCTCTTCATTTGTTATCGACAACTCTAAGGTTGCTGGTGTTGCTGGTGACGAGTACACTATCGGTGCTTACGAGGTAGACGGCGTTTACTACTGGGCAGTATTTGTAAATGGTCAGTACAACAACCTTCTCGAGGTTGACGGCCAGTACGTTCCTGTTTTCGCTGCTGAGGGCGAGTCTTGTGCTTGTGACCTTAAGTTGGAGGTTCGCGAGGACGGTAAGTTGTATGTATCTATCGACGGTGGTGCAAACTGGGTTAGCACTGAGCTTCCTGCAGAGCAGGTTTCTGGTGCTTGCGTATTCCAGGGTG
>JAFYSI010000044.1 GCA_017559425.1 Alistipes sp. | reverse complement strand
AGTGACTTCGACATCTTAGCCTTGCCATCGGTACCTGGAAGACGCAAGCAAGCCGAATTTGTTGGAAGCATAATCTCTGGCTCCTGGAGGGTCTCGCCATATACAGAGTTGAACTTGTGGACAATCTCGCGTGTCTGCTCAATCATAGGCTCCTGGTCTGCACCCACAGGGACAGTCGTTGCACGGAAAGCAGTGATGTCGGCAGCCTGTGAGATAGGATATGTGAAGAAGCCCACAGGGGTACCCTTACGCTGCTGGTTCTCCGCCTCCTCGCCATTCTCGGCAAAGCCACGAAGTTGAATCTCAGCCTTAACAGTTGGGTTACGCTGTAGACGCTGCACGGTTACAAGGTTCATATAGTAGAAGGCCAACTCAGTAAGCTCAGTGACGTACGACTGGATGAAGATTGTCGACTTCTCAGGGTCGATGCCGCAAGAGAGGTAGTCGAGGGCCACCTCGATGATGTTCTCACGCACCTTATCTGGGTTATCAGCGTTGTCGGTAAGAGCCTGAGCATCGGCAATCATAATGAAAATATCGTCATACTCGCCAGAGTTCTGCAACTCTACGCGACGGCTAAGCGAGCCAACAAAATGGCCCAAATGGAGTTTGCCCGTTGGGCGGTCACCTGTAAGAATTATCTTTTTCATATCGCTAAAAATTATCGTTTAAATCGAGCACATACACTATATATATGCTCATAGGCGACAAAAATAACAAAAATTTAGTGAGATTCCTATAAAAAAGTTCGAAATATAGATTTTTTTTATAACTTTGTACTTAGCAAACAAGCAATCTTATACGAAAAACATTACTGACCTATGACGATAATTCAGCTTGAATACCTTATGGCAGTGGCAAATTGCGGTAGTTTTTCGCTTGCTGCCGAGCACTGCTTTGTGACTCAGCCATCGCTTTCAATGCAGATCAAAGCCCTCGAAGAGGAGCTTGGAGCAGTCCTTCTGGACCGTACTAAGAAGCCAATCATCCCTACTGCTGTGGGCGAGGTTGTGCTAGAAAAGGCCCGCGAGACACTTCGTTCATATAACTATATTCGTGAGGCTGTAGCGGAGCTTCGTGGAGAGTGTTCGGGACGTATGCGACTCGGCGTTATCCCTACCATAGCACCCTACCTTCTGCACAAGTTCATCCCTACGTTTATCAAGGAGTTTCCAAAGGTCGAGCTCGAGATTCACGAGATGGTCACTGCCGACATTATTGAGGCCCTGAAGCACGACAAGATTGACGCAGCGTTGGTGGCATCTGGAACCTGCGGTGACGGCATCACTGAGCACGACCTTTTCAGCGACCATTTCTACGCATATTTGTCGCCCTCGCACCCACTCTTTGAACGCTCGAACATCCGCATTGAAGATATTGATTTTAAAGACCTTATCTTGCTTAGCCGAGGCAACTGTATGCGTGACCAGATCTTCGAATTGTGCCAGGCCGCACACGAGATTCCATCGCACTTCTACTTTGAGTCAGGCTCGCTCGACACGTTGATGAGAATGGTCGACTGCACATCGTGTATGACCATCATCCCAGAGATGGCTCTCGAGTTCATTCCACAGGCTCGACGCAACCGTGTGAAGAGCATTGCAAAGGGTGCAACATCGCGTCGTGTAGCCCTTGCCGTAAGCCGCACATACGTCAAGCAATCGATTGTCGAGGCACTCCGCTCAACAATCCTAAAATGCGTAAATCAGGAGAAGGTTTAATCAATCTAAAAAGACCACATTCCTCTAATGGGTAGACTCCGCCTGGGTCTACCCATAAATCTTTTTAGGGCCAACTGCAAACATTGCATAGCAAAGATGTTGATTTTATAACTTTTTTTTCATATCTTTGCAAAGATTATATGTAGCTCGTCTCGTGCGTATGCACGCACAAGTCCACAACAGGCGAGCAACAGAGAGTTGAACAAAATAAAAACAGAATAAAAACGTTAGTTATGGAAAACTTGGAGAAATTGATTAATGCGATAGTTGAGGGTATTGACGACAAGAAGGGTCAGGGCATCGTTTCGCTCGACCTCTCAGGCTTTGACGGTGCGATTTGCTCGCATTTTGTAGTGTGTCACGCAGACTCAACAACTCAGGTCGATGCCATCTCGCAGGGTATCGAGGAGAAGGTGTTCGAGGTTATGCACGAGTGGCCAACACGCGTTGAGGGTCGTCAGAATGCATTCTGGATCGCTATGGACTATGGCGACGTCATCGTCCACATCTTCCAGACAGAGCTCCGCGACTACTACCGTCTCGAGGAGCTTTGGGCAGATGCCCCAATGAAGCGTTACGAGTTCGGAGAGTAGGAATCGAGTATTAACGACTAAGTGTGATTAGGATTTTTAGAGAGATTTATGGCAGAAAATAGAGGCAACACGCCTTTGCGACCACGTTTTAGCTTTATGTGGTTCTGGGTGGTTGTTGCAATTGGAATCATCGGAGCCTCATTGCTCGGCGATGGCGAAACACGCCCCATCGAGGGTGACTGGGAGATGGTCAACGGCCTCGTGGAGAATGGTTGCGTAGAGCGTATAGAGGTCAAGGACAAGGAGATAGCAAGCGTCTACCTCACAAAGGAGATGATGGACTCGCTCGCAAAAGATGAGCGTTTCAAGAATATGCCCCAGACGGGACCTCAGATCACGTTCAACACTGGAGGCGATGTTCAGGATTTCCGCGAGCAGATTGAGCGTGCTGAGCGTGTAGCTTCGGAGAATGGTATCGAGGCTGCAAAGGTAAAGATTAAGTATAACCGTTCGGAGAAGGGATGGGGAGAGTATATCATTGACTTCCTACCTTGGATTCTCATCATCGTCGTATGGTTCTTCATTATGCGAGGAATGATGCGTGGTGCTGGCGGCGGTGGCGGCGGTGGCGGCATTATGAACGTGGGCAAGGCTCGTGCTCAGATGGCCGACAAGAACAACAAAGACCGCGTGACGTTCAAAGATGTAGCTGGTCTCGAGGAGGCAAAGGTCGAGATTATGGAGATTGTCGACTTCTTGCGTAAGGCAGACAAATACAAGGCTCTCGGTGCGAAGATACCTAAGGGTGCTCTTCTCGCCGGCCCTCCAGGAACCGGTAAGACCCTCTTGGCTAAGGCTGTAGCGGGCGAGGCTAATGTTCCATTCCTCTCGATTTCGGGTTCCGACTTTGTCGAGATGTTTGTGGGTGTGGGTGCTTCGCGTGTGCGCGACCTCTTTGAGCAGGCAAAGAAGGTGGCACCTTGCATCGTCTTTATCGACGAGATCGACGCCATTGGTCGTGCTCGTGGCAAGAACTCAGGCTTCTCGGGCAACGACGAGCGTGAGAACACCCTCAACCAGTTGCTCACCGAGATGGATGGCTTCCAGACAAATGCGGGTGTTATTGTCCTTGGTGCGACTAACCGTGTCGACATCCTCGACAAGGCATTGATGCGTGCTGGTCGCTTTGACCGTCAGATTGAGGTCGGTTTGCCAGATGTGAAGGAGCGTAAGGAGATCTTCGATGTGCACCTCCGTAAGCTCAAGCTCGATGCAAAGCTCGACCGCGAGTTCCTCGCTAAGCAGACACCAGGCTTTGCGGGTGCAGACATTGCTAACGTATGTAACGAGGCGGCACTCATTGCAGCTCGTAACGATAAGGATTGCGTAACACAGGAGGACTTCCTCGCAGCCATCGACCGTATCGTAGGTGGCTTGGAGCGTCGCAATATGCCGATGACCGAGAAGGAGCGTCGCTCAACAGCAATCCACGAGGCGGGACACGCTACAGTAATGTGGCGTTTGAAGAACTGCGATCCAGTGCTCAAGATTACAATCATCCCTCGTGGCCGCTCGCTTGGAGCTACGTGGTACTTGCCTGAGGAGCGTGTAAACCACAACGTGGAGCACTTTATGCATAAGCTCGCGGGCTTGCTTGGTGGTCGTATTGCCGAGCAGATGCTTCTCGACGTGACAAGCACAGGTGCTGTCAACGACTTGGAGCGTACTACAAAGACAGCCTACGCTATGGTGGCATACTACGGTATGAGTCCTAAGGTGGGTAACATCAGCTTCTATGACGCTACAGGCCAGCGTGATATGTTCACAAAGCCATTCTCGGAGCAGACGGCAGTGACCATCGACGAGGAGGTGCGTCGTATTGTTGACGAGGCAGTAGCCCTCACCCGCGAGATTATCGAGGCTGAGCGTGAGAACATCGAGCGTCTTGCTGATATGCTTCTTGAGAAGGAGACAATCTTCTCGGAGGATGTAGAGACCATACTCGGCAAGAGTGCACAGCAGGCTGACAAAGAGCTCAGAGAGCCTAAGAACGCGAAAGATGGTGAGGCAGAGCCAAAGGCTGAGGGCGAGACAATCAGCACTGACGAGGGCGACATAACCTACGTTATCGAGCCCGCGAAGAGCGATGAGGAGACCACAAAAACTGAGTAAATGATGAACGACAAACTGAAAAACTTCTTGGTGCGTACGGCCAGCGGTGCTGTGCTTCTTTTGGTCGTGCTTGGTGCAGCCTTTGCAGGCCCTATAGGCTATGGTGCCCTACTGCTTCTTATCACAGGCGTGGGTGTGTGGGAGTTTTACTCTTTGGCACGTGCTAAGGGCTCAGAGCCTCAGCGTATATTAGGCCTTGTCGGTGCATTAGCACTCACCCTGGGTGGAGTTAGTGCTCTTAGCGAGGAATATATGTGTGTGAGCGAGGATGCAAGTGGAGGTGGATTATTAATTGCAATCATCTGCTGGCTTATCACCGCACTATCTATTATGATTGTCTTTGTTGCCGAGGTGTTCCGCAATCGCCCAACGCCTATGCACAACATCGCAACAACCATTATGGGTATCATCTACGTAGCACTACCAATGGCTGTGATGTCACAAATACCAGCACAACTACAACAGCTCGATTTAAAGAATCCAGTGTGGGAGCCACTATACTTCTTGTTCTACCTCTTCCTTGTGTGGGGCAACGACGTATTTGCCTACCTCTTTGGCATTACGCTGGGCAAGCATAAGCTCTGCGAACGTCTCTCACCTAAGAAGTCGTGGGAGGGGTTTGTTGGTGGCATTATCGGCTCTGTGGCTGTGGGTGCTATCGCTGCCGCTGTGCTCGATGAGAGCTACATATTCTGGATTGGCCTGGCTATTGTTGTTGCCTTGTCGAGCGTTGTGGGCGACCTTATCGAGTCGATGTTTAAACGTGATGCAGGCGTCAAGGATTCTGGCAACATCTTGCCTGGCCACGGCGGTATGCTCGACAGATTCGATGCACTCATCGTCTCAGCACCATTCGCATTTGTATACATCACGTTTGCAAGCATCATTCTCAACATTGTATACTAACCTAAAAACTATACCTTTATGAAGATTAACAAAGAGGGTTACCTGATAATCGGCACCACGGGCGTCATCTGCGTTGCAATATGGATGCTCGTCTATCTCTTTATCGACACCCCCATCGCCATTATGTGGATTATGGCGGCCCTGCTCTTCGTCTTTTGGTTCTTCGTAGCAGCCTTCTTCCGTGAGCCTCGCCGCGTGCAGATTCACGACTCAGAGCTCATCTTCTCGCCTTGCGATGGTCGAGTGGTTGTAACTGAGGTAGTGTCAGACGACGAGTATGTAAAGGGTGAGATGATGCAGATCTCGATATTTATGTCGGTTACCAACGTACATATCAACTGGATGCCAGTAAAGGGTGTGGTGGAGTACTTCAAGCACCACCACGGTCGCTTCCTCGTGGCTTGGCACCCTAAGTCATCGACCGAGAATGAGCGTACAACGACCGTTGTTCGCCTCGATGATGGCCGCCAGGTGCTCATCCGCCAGATTGCAGGCTTCGTGGCACGTCGCATCGTGTCGTATATGAAGCCAGGCACAGCAGTTGAGCAGAATAGCGTGATGGGATTCATCAAGTTTGGTTCGCGTGTCGACATCCTTATCCCTAAGGATTCGGAGTTGTTCGTGGAGATTGGCGATCCTGTAATCGGCTCGCAGACACCTATCGCACGCCTCAAGCGTAAGGAGTAAGGCAACAACAAACGAGTTAAGAGAAATGGAGCTCAGCAAGATACTCAAGGGTATTGTAACCATTATGGTGGTGGCGTTGGTACTCGCACTTATGTGGTACCTTTGTAGCGTTGTGCTCTATATCCTCATCGCTGCGGTGCTCGCCATCGTAGGTCGACCTCTTGTTGACCGTCTCTGGAAGCTGAAGTTTGGTAACTGGCAGATGCCTCGAACACTGGCAGCAAGCATCACGCTGCTCTTGATGTGGGTCATCATCGGAGGCCTCGGCATACTCTTCATCCCGCTTGTTATAAGCAAGGTGAACGAGTTGCTCACACTCGACTGGAATGGTCTTGCCACTTCGCTGCAAGCACCACTCGCCTCGTTGGAGGAGTCTATAAACAGCCTCTTTGCAACACCCGTTGTCGACGTGGTGAAGATTATGGAGGATATCTTCTCGAAGGTCTTCTCAGGCGACATCCTCTCGACATTTACCAACGTAGCATCTTCGATAGCATCTATCGGCATTGCAGCATTCTCAATAACGTTTATAACCTTCTTCTTCCTGCGTGACGACGGTCTCTTCTACAAGATTGTGGCACTCTTCTTCCCTGAGCGATTCCAGCGAAACATCTACCACGCCCTCGACTCAATTACCTCGTTACTAACACGCTATTTTGGTGGATTGATGGTCGAGAGTACGATACTGATGGTGGTGATATCGGTGGCTATGCTCCTCTTTGGTATGAAGCCGAGCAACGCCCTTGTCACAGGACTCATTATGGGCATTATGAACCTTGTGCCCTACGCAGGACCAGTTATCGGATGTCTCATCTCGATAGTGTTAGGTGTAATCACCCCTATTGATGGCGATATGGGCTACACAGCCATTGTCATCGCCTCAACAATTATGGTTGTTAAGATTATCGACGACTTTATCATACAGCCCACGCTCTACTCGGAGCGTGTGAATGCCCATCCGCTTGAGATATTCCTCGTGATACTCATCTCAGGACACATCGGTGGTGTTGTGGGTATGCTGCTGGCAATACCTCTATATACTGTTGTGCGTGTTATTGCCCGTGAGTTCTTCTCGGAGTATGGTGTTGTGCGTCGACTCACAGGTAAAATGGACGAAAAATGATAGAGATAGTAGCAGAGGTTATTCACGGCAAAAAGATTGGTAGAGCCCTCGGATTCCCAACAGCAAATATGTCGTTGGAGGGTTACGAGGTGGAGCGTGGCGTATATAGCTCGCTGGTGACCATCGACGAGGTGGAGTATCGAGCAATGTCGAATGTCGGTGTGCGTCCCTCGGTAGGAGGCAAGGAGCTATTGCTCGAGACCCACGTCATAGGATTTCGTGGTGACCTTTATGGCCGTAGACTACGCATAAGACTTAAGGAGAAGATTCGTGATGAGAAACGCTTCGCCTCGATAAGTGACCTTAAGGAGCAGCTACAACACGACTACGAGGCCATTAAAAACGGATTGTAACACCTTTTTTAACACTTTATACCGATGGGGTTGTTCAGCAGTAGCTGGACAACCCCATCTTCATACAAACTTTCTTAAACTTACACTTTATGGATTATATATCTCTACTCCTCGACACACCTACGCTCGAGTGCCTCGAAGCGTGGAAAGAGGATGTTATTCTCAAGGTGAATATGCTCGAAGAGAGCATCCATAAAGGCCTCGAGATCCTGTAGCATTAGACGATACGAGGGACAAGCATCTGCAGGAGGAACAAAGTTGTTCATTAGCGAACGAATATATTTGTAGCGTGTGTCCTCATCGTTATGCTCGCGAAGCATCACACGGATTGGATTCGCCACAGAGCCGCAGTGCATCTTTTGGCACCTCACACCACGCTCCGCAGCGTCGATAAGCTGAAGGCAATAGGGGAAGAGTATCTGCTCCTCCTTCTGTAGATGATTCTCAAGATCCTCGAGCGAGAGGGCAAAGTGGTCACGCAGCTTATGAAGCTCCGCGTGGCGATCGCCGTGCGTAGCTGCGATACGCTCTATATCGGCCAAAAGCTGTGGTCCACGGCGTCGGATGTTGCGATGGTGGATCTTTAGAACATAATCGATTACAAGGTCTGTAGGCCAGCTATCGAAGGGAATGTCACTACCCTCCTCCTTGATATTTTCGAGAGCCTCAAGCACAGCGTATGTATCTGCACCTGCAAGGCGGCAGGCATCGCCGAGATTAATAGCACCGCCACAGCAGAAGTCGATGCCGAAATATTTAAAAACACGCACTGCAGCAAAACGGTCGTTTACGATCGAACGTATAGTGCGAGTGAGAAGATGTTGGTTGCTCATATCTATTATTTATTTAGGTTTCTTGGTGCAAATATAGTACAAAGTGATATAAGCTACAAATTGGAAATTTTGATCAATTTATAACCAAAACTTATAATAAGGTCAGGATCGGGAGAAAATTATTTGAGCGAACTATTGCTAAAAAGATTTATTTTGTTTAATTTTGCTAGCACAAACTACTAAAACAAACAATCTAAAAGCTAATACTATGAAAAAATTTTTAATCGCACTGTGTGCACTTCTCCTCTGCTGTGGCCTTGAGGCACAAGCACAGGTACTAAAGTTCAACTCTACAGACTTTGCTTATCGCACAAACCGCAATGGTAACTGGAGCGACTGGAGCGACTGGGAGGACTGTAACGTCCTCGTAGTATTGAACCTTGATAAGGAGGAGATCAACATCTACAGTGCCGAGCCACAGGAGCTCACAATCTACTCTGGTGATGGCGAGTTCTACCCCGATAGCAGCGGTGGCGAGCAGACAGAGTTTAAGTGTGTCGACCTCGATGGTACACGTTGTACTGTACGACTGAGAATCCAGAAAGATGGACAGTGGCAGCTATATGTAGACTACAGCAACATCTCGTATGTCTACTGTATCGAGAAACGCTAATAAGCCACAATAGAGCAATAGAGGGCTGTTCAACAGAGGTTGAGCAGCCCTCTCTCGTTTTACGCCACAGAGGGTCGTAAATGAGGTATTATAACCTCTACAGCGAGATAGCTCGTCTAAGAGGATTTTAAGGCCTATTAGAGCCTTTTGATAGATGGAACGGCATCTTACGTCCAGAGGAGGAGCATCGGGATCTAAAATAAAAGATACGATATACAATAGCCAAACGAGCGGGAGATAATATAGCCGAGATGTAGTGTAAGAGATTATAAGCTCGGGGTAGATAAAAAAAGCAGCGGCAACCATCTCTGATTGCCGCTTAGTGACTCCGCCAGGATTCAAACCTGGAACCGCTTGATCCGTAGTCAAGTACTCTATTCAGTTGAGCTACGGAGCCATTCCTTTGCTTTTGCGAGTGCAAATGTATAACAAATATTTCATTCCACCAAATATTTTTCGAAAAAATTTCAATTATTTTTTACTATTTTCTCCAAGACCCCTCATTACTCACTATTAGTCAAAGACTTAGACACTACGAAAAATTTTCACTTTTTTTGCCCTAAAATTAGCGATTTTGCGGATTTCGAGCCTTTTTCGCAAAAATTAGAGTTTGCAGACCTGGCAACAAATCGACAAAAGTGAGCAAAAACAGTAGAAAAAATTGAGTTTTTGGGGTTAAAAAGTCTGAAAAAATTGAAATTATTTTGAAAAAACCTCAAACATCAATAAAAAAAGAGAGCGAAACTGCTGCATTTCTTACTCAATACAGCAATTTCGCTCCTTAATTTTTGCCCCCAAGGGCAGTTGCACTACTTGATGTGCTCGCCAAGAATCTTATCTACATCCTCGCCACGAAGGTTCTTAGCCACGAGCTTACCCTCTGGAGAGTAGAGGAAGTTAGATGGGATAGAGCTGACGTTGTAAGCCTCGCCAGCAGCCCAGTCGCCATTAGAGCCTGTGCCCCAAACATTGATCCAGGTCATATTGTTCTCAACAAGGAACTCCTTCCAACCCTCCTCATTACCGCTACGATCGAACGACACACCATAGATCTCGAAGCCCTTATCAGCATACTTAGCATAGGCCTCAACGAGGTGAGGGATCTCAGCACGGCAAGGACCACACCAAGTTGCCCAGAAGTCAACCAATACCCACTTACCGCTCTTAACAATCTCAGAGAGGTTTACATCCTCACCCTCGGTGTTCTTGAGTGTAAGGTCGATCAAGTCGCTACCGATAGAGGTACGCTTGATAGCCTGATAGCTATTCAAGTACTCAAACTTCTTGTCGATAAGCTCGAAGAGCTCAGCAGAGCGTGCCTCGTCGCCACCATAACGCTTGTACTCGAGAAGCATACGCAAAGAGGTAGGATTCTGGCAGTTCTCAACGATGCTATTGTCGATAGTCTGCAACAACTCCTGGTATGTAGCCTCAGCCTCCTCCTCGCTCTCAGCCGAGTAGAGGGTGCTCACAAGCGGACTAATCTTCTCGCTGAAGCCACGCAAGATATCGTTATAGCGTGAGCCCTCAACCTTGATACGCTTAGACTCAGCGTCGAATGAGAATGTGATATCGGCATTGTCGGTAACAACCTCTGCAAATGGACGACCATTGAGGTAGAGGGTATAGAACTGCTCGTTCTGCACCTCAGCGTCGAGAGTAAAGAGCTTATTGTCGTCGAGTGTAGCTGTAGCGACATTCTCCTTAGAGCCACTCACACGAAGAACTACAGTGTCGCCAGGAGCTGCCTGCTCAAGGCTTGTGAGGACACCACTAAACTTAGTTGTTGGGCCATTGCCCGCAGTGCACGACACGATGGCTGCAACTGCCAAAAGTGAAAACCAAAACTTTTTCATAATCTTACTATATTATATATGTTACTTTATTCTGTCGGGATTCGACTTCACGAAGGCCTCCCACGAGGAGCTACCCTTTCGTGACTTGCTGTCGCCACCAAGACCCTTACGCCTCTGACCCGCTGTGGCTTGTGTCAACGGATTAGACGTCGTAAACCAGTGGCAGAGAGCAACGGCCATACCGTCCGTGGCATCGAGCTTGCGGGGTGTATAGTCGGTGCCGAGTATTGAGTTGATCATCGTTGCCACCTGCTGCTTTGAGGCCTGTCCACGACCCGTAATCGCCTGCTTGATGCGTGTTGGGGCATACTCAGCAATAGGTGTTGAGTCAGTACAGCTGAGCACCGCAGCGATAGCGACACCCTGAGCACGGCCGAGCTTGAGCATAGACTGCACATTCTCGCCAAAGAAGGGCGACTCGAAGGCAACCTCTGTAGGTTGGTAGCTCTCTGTAAGGCTTCTCACACGCTCAAAGATGTAGCGAAGCTTCTGATGGGCATCAGCAATCTTGTGCATATCAATCTCGCCCATAACCACAGCCTGAGGCTTGCCCGCCACTATCTCGATAATGCCGTAGCCCATATAGTTGGTACCTGGGTCGATACCCATTATGCGAAGAGCACTACTCACCCTACTTCTCCTCGATCTTTATCAAACGCTTCTCCATATCACGCACCTTAGATGCGAGGTCTGGGAGATTCTTAAACACAGCAAACGAGCGGTGGTACTGAATACCCGCAAGGGCTGGTGAACCAAAGCGAATCTCGCCATCGGGAACACTCTTGTCGATACCACTCTGCGAGCCAATCTTACAGCCATTGCCGATGTTGATATGGTCGGCAAAGCCAACCTGACCACCCACGAAGCAGTTAGAGCCAATCTTTGTAGTACCAGCAATACCCACCTGAGCCGACATAACGGTGTTGGAGCCAATCTCCACATTGTGGCCAACCTGGATAAGGTTGTCGAGCTTAACGCCTGAGTGAACGATAGTAGAGTCGGTCTTGGCACGATCGACACAGGTGTTAGCACCAAGCTCGACATTATCCTCGATGATGACGTTACCGAGCTGTGGAATCTTAGCAAATGTACCATCCTCCTTAGGTGCGAAGCCGAAGCCATCGGCACCGACGACAACGCCAGCGTGCAAGATACAGTTCTTGCCTACGCGGCAACCCTCATAGATCTTAACACCTGGATAGAGCTTAGTACCCTCGCCGATGACTACGTTGTCGCCAATGTAGCACTGAGGGTAGATCTGCACATTGTCGCCAAGCTTGGCCGTAGACTCAACAACCGTAAAGTCGCCAATGTAGGCATTCTCACCCACCTCAGCACCCTCGTGGATTGAGGCAAGCTTCGAGATACCCGTCTTGCGAGGACGTGAGGCGTTGTACATCTCGAGGAGGTTGAGCACACACTGGCCCACATTATCAACCTTTACAAGAGTGGTCTTCACCTCATCTTTAGGCTCGAAGGTCTTATCAACGAGGACGATAGAGGCCTCAGTAGTGTAGATATACTGCTCATACTTAGGGTTTGTGAGGTAGGCCAACGATCCCGCCTTACCTCCATCAATCGACGACACAGTCGCGACTGTAGCATCTTTGTTGCCGACAACCTCGCCACCGAGGAGTCCAGCAATCATCTCTGCTGTAAACTGCATAGTTCTATTTACGTTTTTAAGTTCTAATCTCTAATATACTCCTCGAGCTTGATACCCTCGGGAAGGAGGCTATCTACAGGATGACCAAAGGCACGAAGCTCACGCACAAGCGACGAGGAGATATGCTCAACCTCCTTCGACGGGAAGAGCATAACGGTGCGAAGCTCAGGAAACACCTCGCGGTTGGCACGCTCCATTGTACGCTCATACTCAAAGTCTTGAGTATTGCGAACGCTGCGAATTATGGTCGTAGCACCGAGACGACGTGCTTCGTCACCCGTGAGCGTCATGTAGATGCTCACCTCGACACGCGGCTCATTGGCATATACTCGCTCAATGAGAGCTCGACGAGCCTCAACGCTGAGGAGTCCTCGCTTGGCGGTGTTGTGACCAATGGCGATGACAACACGGTCGACAAGGCGTAGTGCCTCCTCGACAATAGCCTCGTGGCCCTTAGTGAATGGATCGAACGATCCTGGAAATATAGCTACTCGTAGCATAACCTGTTATCTATAATTTCACAAAGGTACGCAAAAAATCTTATATACTCAATTTTTGCAGACCAAATCACGCCACAAGATGGTCTATTTTCTCTATTTTTGGCTACTTGCGTCGACGCCTTGTGCCCCTTTTAGCCCTCTCTAACTCTATATACTGGGTGTAGACAATCTTCGTGGCAGGGTTTGATGTCCACACATCTTGATGGATAGCCTTCGTGCCGAAGCGGAAGAAGAGGAACTTGCGAGGTACACGGTGGACAACCTGAAAGATGGTATCACGCTGCTCTATATCGACATAGAGACTATCGTGAGCCACTCGACCACGCACCGTAGTATGGCCCAGATCGGCATCAAAGAGCTTGACCGTATCTCGCACAATAACAGTATCTCGAAGTACAACAGAGGCAGAGGAGTGAGTCTCAGTGACACTCTTAGCGAAGCTCTCGGCTCGGTTGAGCCTCACCCTAAGTGAACGAATCTCGCGGGCATCATCAGCCCTAAGACGTCGCAGCTCGTCGACACGAAGCTCAAGCACAGCGACAGAGGCTGCAGATCTCTCCGAACGAGTTTTATAGAGTGTCACATCGCCAAGCAGGGCCTCCTGGTTTTGCTCTAAGCGTCTAATCTCCTGTCGACTACGACATAATAATATAGAGCTACCAATGGCTACAGTAGTGGCCAGCAGGGCCACAATAAAAAGAGTTTTGTTCATAGGATTTATGTATTAGATTCGCCACAAAGATAGCATCTTAGAAAGGGTGCGTTTTCCAAATATTCTGGAAATATGCCGAAAAGAGAGCCTTAACCAAGAATTAATTTCAAAAATCGAACAGTAGTTCTCGAAAAAATACTTATCTTTGCATAATATATAACTCTGACTTTAGAAATTTTTACAACCAATAAAACATATCAACCAAATTATGGCTACTAAGTATTCAGGCAAAACTCGTATCGAGAGCGACCTTCTCGGTGAGATGGAGGTGCCCGTTGAGGCTCTCTATGGTGTTCAGACACTTCGCGGTATTGAGAACTTCCCAATCAGCTGCTTCCACCTCTCAGACTACCCATTGTTCATCAATGGTTTGGCAATGACTAAGCTCGCAGCAGCTCAGGCTAACCACCAGCTCAGCCTCTTGACCGACGCTCAGTTCGACGGTATCTCTAAGGCTTGCCTCGAGATTCTCGAGGGTAAGCACCACGACCAGTTCCCTTGCGATATGATTCAGGGTGGTGCTGGTACAACTACTAATATGAATGCTAACGAGGTTATCGCTAACCGTGCACTCCAGATCATGGGCCACGAGGCTGGTGAGTATCAGTACTGCTCGCCTAACGACCACGTTAACTGCTCACAGTCGACAAACGATGCATACCCTTGTGGTATCCACCTCGGTTTGTACGCTACACACCTCGTATATATGAAGCACTTCAACGCCCTCATCGAGTCATTCGAGAAGAAGGCTAAGGAGTTCGCTCACATCCTTAAGATGGGTCGTACACAGCTCGAAGATGCTGTACCTATGACTCTCGGTCAGACATTCGGTGCCTTCGCTCAGATCTTGAAGGAGGAGCGTAAGAACCTCGAGTTCGCAGCTGAGGAGTTCCTCACAGTGAATATGGGTGCTACAGCTATCGGTACTGGTATCTGCTCAGAGCCAGAGTATGCTGAGAAGTGTATCGCTGCTTTGCGTGAGGTAACTGGCTGGGACATCAAGCTCGCTGAGGACCTCGTAGCAGCTACATCAGATACTACTTGTATGGTGGGCTACTCATCAGCATTGCGTCGCGTAGCTGTTAAGCTCAACAAGATCTGTAACGACCTCCGTCTCTTGGGCTCTGGTCCACGTTGCGGTCTCCACGAGTTCGACCTTCCAGCACGCCAGCCAGGCTCATCAATTATGCCAGGTAAGGTTAACCCAGTAATCCCTGAGGTTATGAACCAGATCTGCT
>JAFYSI010000043.1 GCA_017559425.1 Alistipes sp. | reverse complement strand
TGTGATAAGGGGTCATCTTCGACTCTTCAGTCAAACTGGCGAATGGGAAATACGCTTAGTATGTCCCATCCGCCAGTTTTCGTGTCAGAGCCAAATCTGACCCCTTCTGACAAGAAATTGGGTCTTGCGCGAGATAAACTGAAAACTGAAAACTGAAAGGTGAAAAGTAAGGTGTCTGCGACGCATATTTATAAAACTTATGCGAAGCATACCATACTTTTCAGTTTTCACCTTTCACCTTTCAGCTTCACCAAATAGTAATGGCTACCCGAAAGGTAGCCATTACTTGTTTGGGGAATATTATATTACTTCTTGAAGTAGCGGTTGTACAAGCCCTCGAAGCCTTTGCCGTGGCGTGCCTCATCCTTAGCCATCTCGTGAACAGTGTCGTGGATAGCATCGTAGTTGTTCTGCTTAGCGAGTGCTGCGATACGCATCTTATCGGCACAAGCACCACTCTCGGCGTTCATACGCTTCTCGAGGTTAGTCTTAGTATCCCAAACACAGTCGCCCAACAACTCAGCGAACTTTGAAGCGTGCTCAGCCTCCTCGAAAGCGTAACGCTTGAAGGCCTCAGCAATCTCAGGATAACCCTCACGGTCGGCCTGACGGCTCATTGCAAGGTACATACCCACCTCGGTGCACTCACCCATAAAGTGGTTGTTCAAACCCTCGAGGATCTCTGGGTGGTCAACCTTACCGTCGCCAATCTTGTGCTCTGTGACGAACTCAAGAGCCTTACCCTCCTCCTGCATCTCGTTGAACTTATCAGCTCCAACCTTGCACAATGGGCACTTCTCAGGAGCCTCGTTACCCTCGTGAATATATCCGCATACTGAACAAATAAACTTCTTAGCCATAGTCTTAATAGTTTTATTAGGTTTTACTTTTGTTTTTATTTTTATTGGTTTTGTTTTCGTTTCTGGTGCAAATATAAGGGCTTTTTTTTATTCTGCAATAGATTTTCCTTAATGATTTCTTATAGCCATATAAGGCATAGTTATACCCACTGATTATCAGGCTATTTCTTCTTTAGGCCGATAGCCAGAATCACACCCAGGGCAACACCCAAAAGTGCAGCAAACAGCACGCGGAGCTCGCCAGGGAGCATAAACGTGATGGTATGGGCAGGATACCAGAACAGAGGAATGGTCTTCTTGAAGATAAAGCCCCACTGCACATCCCAGTTAACGCCCTTGATAAGACGCTGCATAGGGATAGGCGTAACAAGAGCCTTGAGCGAGCCACCGCACTCGGCGATATGAGCATCAGTAATCTTGTGGAAGGTCATAAAGACAGGGGCAAAGAAGGTGTTCATCATAACAGAGATCGACAATGCCACAACGAACTTACCCCACGAGAGACCTGCCTGGCCAAACTCAGCAACAAGAGCCTCGCCACCCATAGCCGTAATAAAGCCTGGGATACCTATCGAGAAGACGGTCATAGCCATCGAGATGGCCATACCGAGCAAACCCCAAACGACCATACGGGGAAGAACGCCAAAGGTAGGCGTGGTGTAGCTACCCGTGGTGATACGGCAGCCGAGCATCTCGCCAAGCGTCGAGAGCAGGGCGAACTTCGCAAAGGCCATAACCATAGCGTGCTCAGCGTTGAACGACTTATACCAGGCATACAACTCGGGCGAGAGGAAGAATGGGAGGAATATTGCCAACATCACGAGGGCAAAGAGTAAATCTTGACGTTTCATCTGCTTAAATTTTGGTTAATACAAACAAAGATACGAAAATATTTTCAACCGCCAAGCTATAATATTGAGAAAATCGCAGCAGCAGAGAGGCCTGACACTATATATAATATATGGGAGGCATTGCAATAAGGGTGGCGGAGGGCTATTGCGGGATTAAAAATTTTTACTACCTTTGCAGCCGAATTTATGTGGAGGGATTTTTGACTGATTGCAACCACAATAAAAAATTGCTAAACGGCACTCTTTTTATACGCAATTTCCCCTCCATACGTTTATTAACTAAAACTTTATTAACGTATGGCATTTTTATTTACATCAGAGTCTGTATCGGAGGGACATCCAGATAAAGTAGCAGACCAGATTTCAGACGCTATTCTCGACGAGTTTCTTCGCTACGACCTCAACTCAAAGGTCGCTTGCGAGACACTCTGCACCACAGGTCTTACAGTAGTATCGGGCGAGGTACGCTCGGAGGGCTATGTCGACATTCAGGGCGTGGCACGCCGCGTGATCGACCGCATTGGCTACAACCGCAGCGAGTATCAGTTCGACGCCGCTTCGTGTGGTGTGCTCTCGGCAATCCACGAGCAGTCGTCAGATATCAACCAGGGTGTTGAGCGTCCCGAGGGCGAGGAGCAGGGTGCAGGTGACCAGGGTATTATGTTCGGCTACGCCGTTGATGAGACCCGCGAGCTTATGCCTGCAACACTCATCCTCTCACACGTAATCCTCAAGGAGCTTGCAGTAATCCGTCGCGAGGGCGAGGTGATGACATACCTTCGTCCCGACTCTAAGAGCCAGGTGACTATCGAGTATGACGACGAGCGTCGTGCTAAGCGTGTACACACCATCGTGGTATCTACACAGCACGACGAGTTTATCCTCCCAACACGTGAGCGTTCAGAGGCAGAGGCAGAGCGTGAGATGCAGCGCATCATCGCCGACGATGTTCGCAACATCCTCATCCCACGTGTTAAGGCACGTCTCGAGCGTGCTAACGACCGTCTCTCGGAGCTTATCGACGACAACTACATCCTTCACGTTAACCCAACAGGTAAGTTCGTGATTGGTGGTCCTCACGGCGATACAGGTCTTACTGGCCGTAAGATTATCGTTGATACTTATGGTGGTCGCGGTGCTCACGGTGGTGGTGCCTTCTCAGGTAAGGACTCATCGAAGGTGGACCGCTCGGCAGCCTATGCAGCACGCCACATCGCAAAGAATATGGTCGCTGCAGGCATCGCACGCGAGGTTCTCGTGCAGGTGAGCTACGCTATTGGTATCGCACAGCCACTCTCAATCTATGTAGACACCTACGGCACATCGAACGTTAAGATGTCGGATGGCGAGATTGCCGAGAAGATTGGCAAGCTCTTCGACCTCCGCCCAGCAGCTATCGTTGAGCGTTTCGGCTTGAAGTACCCTATCTTTGAGGCTACAGCGTCGTATGGCCACTTCGGTCGTCGCCCTTATACCGAGATTGTACGCTTCGTTGGCAAGGACAACAAGGAGTTTGCCAAGGAGGTTGAGTTCTTCTCTTGGGAGAAACTCGACGAGGTTGACCGCCTAAAGCAGGAATTCGGCTTGGAGTAGGCTAAAAACCACCAAAATGCATAAGGCTCAATATCAGCATATTAGATATTGAGCCTTAATTTTTTTGAAATTTTTCTTGCAAAAAGTTTGCAGAATAAAAAATTGTTGCTACCTTTGCACTCGCAAACCTCAAGAGCCCAGGGGGTGAAATTGGTAGACACGCTACTT
>JAFYSI010000042.1 GCA_017559425.1 Alistipes sp. | reverse complement strand
CCCTGTGCTGCGATAGAGTGAGCACGACGTGGTGAGTCAGAGATGCAGAAGATCTTTACATTGTAGCCGAGCTCACCAAGTGAAGCAGCTGCAGAGGCACCACCAAGACCAGTACCAACTACGATGATATCCAACTTACGCTTATTAGCAGGGCTCACGACCTTAATAGCCGCCTTATGATTGCTCCACTTCTGGGCCAACTCGCCAGCAGGAGTTTTCGCATCTAATTTATAAGCCATAATATATTTTAGTTTTTATTGTTATCGAATGATTGGATTATAACTCTGGAGTCCAAGACAACATCTCAGTGAAGTACTCACCGCTCTTGAGGTAGCAGAGAACAGCTACAACAGCGAAGCCGAGGAGGATGAGAGTAGCTACTACGTTAGCAGCACACTTGAGGCGTGGGTACCAAGTGTCGTTTGCGAAACCTACAGTCTGGAACATAGACCATACACCGTGTGTGAGGTGGAACCACAAAGCTACGAACCATACGAGGTAGAGAGCCACGTTGATTGGGTTAGAGAAGATGTAGGCCATAAGCAAAGCACCGTTTGCTGGGTGAGCATAAGCCTCAACACCGTCAACTGCAATAACAGCGTGCTGAGAGTGGAGAATCTCTACAAGCTGCATCTTTGACCAGAAGTGTACAAGGTGAAGACCGAGACCAAGGATAACGATAACACCGAGAACAAGCATATTCTTAGATGCCCAAGACACGCCCTTCTCTTTAACGGTCACAGCATAACGCTGCTTACCACGAGCACGATAGTTGTCGATGGTAAGGATGAAGGCATAGACAAAGTGTACGAATACACCTGCTGCCAAAACTACAGTTGCTGCAAGAGCGTACCAGTTAGCACCGAGGAACTCGCAGACCAAATTGTAACCCTCACGGCTGAAGATCATTGTGAGGTTCATTGACATATGGAAAAGAATAAAGAGCACGAGGAAACATCCTGAAATACTCATAACGAGCTTCTTTCCCACTGATGAATTAGTTAAAAAACATCCCATAAGTGTAAAAATTTTGTTTATATTTGTAAATAGTTTAGTGCGATAATAGTCGGTAGTCCGCGAGCAACGGCACAAAATAGGCCAATTGCTACTGCAAAGATAAGAATTGTTTGCAATATAACAACACACTCCAAACGATTTTACCGAGCAACTACTGATAAAAGTGTACAATTTTCGATAATTTCAACAATAAAGAGTACTATGGAGCTTAAAAAGGAGATTCGTGCCGAGGTACGCCGACGCATCAAGGGACTCACTCCAGAGCAGATGACCCAAGCCTCGGAGACAATATTTAGCAAAATCGAGCAGGCGGAGAGTTTTTGCTCAGCACACTGCATTGCCCTCTTTGCCGCTATGCACGACGAGGTACCCACGCGTGTGGCTCTCGACCGTTGGCCTGGGCTTGGCCGTCGCGTGGTTGTTCCCCGCGTCGAGGGCGACATTATGCGTTTCTACGACTACTCGGCAGAGTGTATGCGTATAGGAGCCTTCGGCATCGAGGAGCCCGAGGGTGACCAGGAGTGCAAACCTGAGGATATAGACCTTATCATCGTACCTGCACGAGCCTTTACCCTATCGGGCGAACGCCTCGGTCGTGGCGGCGGCTTTTACGATAAGTATATGTCGCTCGAGGGCTTCCGTGCCCATAAGACGGGAATAGCCTTTAGCTGTCAAATCTTCGACTCGCTACCCTCCGACCCACACGACATCAAGGTCGACGAGGTGATTACAGAGAGGTAGCAAAAGAGCCCGAAGAGAGGAAGGATATGGTGGCGACAATGGCGATGTCTCCTCCCTCATAAGTGAGAAAATTTGTTGTCAGAAGGGTGCCGAGTGCTCACTCGGCAAAAATGCCGTCGATGGGTAGTACTTGAACGTACGTCCCATTGACGGCATTTTTTTGCTAGGGGCCGCAATCGACCCCTTATCACAACAAATTAGAACAAGAAGCCTGTGTTGATATAGAACGCACCATTACCATCCTGATTCTTGATAATCGGATTCTTGCTGAATCGGCTAATAGGTAAGCCGTACTCAAAGGCAACGATAAAGTTCTGGTTCATAATGAAGCGGAGACCTGCACCTACAGAGATGTGTGGGCGGTCGTGGCCAAGACCCTCAGCCATATAGGCATTGTACGCCTCACGATACTGCTCCTCGCCCTTAAACGCCATATCGTAGCCCTTTGTCACCATAGTACCATCACTAAAGATGTTGAGGCCAAAGGCGATATTCTGCTTCCAGAGTTTGAAGTTGACAAAACGCCAACGAAACTCTACGTTGTAAGATGCCATATCGAGGCCCTGGACACGGTTACGCATAATACCGCGGATAGTGCGATAGCCACCCATACCATCACGGTCATACGATTGACCCATAGTGGTGATAAAAGGTAGGACGTAGTATGGAGCCTGGGTGCCGAAGGTACCCTCGTAGTTAAGACGGTAGGCAAATGTCAACACATCGCGGTCAACGATAGGCACATAGTGGCGGAATGTGAGCGAATATCTGTAGTAAGGATTTGTTGTACCGAGCCACTTTGGTGCCAACGTGAGGTGACCCTCTGCCCAGATACCGCGTGTAGGAGCACCCTCCTTGTCGCGTGTGTCGAACAAGAGACCGAGGCGCACGGTGCTGTTGATACCACCATAAGCCTCCTGGTCGGAGATGATACCCCAATCACGATAGAGCTCATAGAGTGTAGGCATCTCATCGGGGTATACTTTGTAGTCTGCCTTATTCTTATTTATCTTCTCGCGATTGATCTCGCCCTGCTTAATGTAGCTAAAGTGGTAGCCAGCCTCCCAGAAGAGCTTCTTCTCCCAGATATTACCAACAAAGTCAGTCTTTGCAAGAAGGGCAAGACGATTTGTGCGGTAGAAAGGGGTGTAGATATAGTTATCTACGTTCTGCTTATCCTTGCCAAGAGCCACTGCCTCGTGGTTGTAGTGCGAAGTGTAACCGTTAAAGCCGTAGAAGTCGAGAGCCTTCTCATTGGTGAGGGTCACGGCTGTAGACCAACGCACACCAGGAATAAGGTTCTTATTGTCGTACGACACCACGAAGAGCTGCGATCCCTTGGTGAAGAACGAAGCCTCGAAGTACCAGTGCGTCATAGGGTTAGGATAGGTCGAACCATCTTCGAAGTTATAGATATTGAGTAAGGCACCGAGCTGGAAACCCTTATCAGCATCGAAGGCCACAACGGGCAACGGACCAAAGTTGAGACCCGTTTTAATGATCTCACCATTCTCGTTGTATTGTACCTCCTTCTTCTTTCTCTTGCTCTTCTTAGAGTCTACCTCCTGGGTAGTAACCTCCTCCTCGTGAGCTATCTGCTGCTCAGCAACCTCCTGTGCCGAGAGCGTAGTAGCGAGCAGTGCCGCAAAGAGTGTTGCGACGATTGTTCTAATCTTCATAGTGGGTTATTTGCTAAATATTTTTCACGAATCTGAGTATAGCACTCGCGGAGCTCCTTGAAGCGGAAGAGCTTAACATCGGACTTAAAGATTCGCATCAGACGATAGACCTCCTGTGCTACGATAGGTGCTGGGAGTGCAGCGAGCGTCAAAATAAGGGCACACTTCCAAGGTAGGAGTGCATAGGCAATCACCGAGTAGATGATCATCAGCACTGGCCACATCACAAGGTTGATAACATAGCGTACTGAGTTACGGAAGGCATAGTCCTTAATCTTCTTGAAGATGAGCTTGCAGACACCTGATATTGGCAACGTGAGCAGCGATGCTGGAAGCCAGTAGGGCAAGAGCAAGATGAATATCAAGATTCGCACAATACGCGTGAAGATATTGTGCTTGACAGATACCGACGAGAGGCTGATAAAGCGGCTACGACGCAACTGCGAAGCACGGTGGCCCAAAGCCATAAGCTCAGCGTGGAGCTCAGGACGCGTCTCTTGAAGCTCGCGTAGATACTTAACAGTCATATTGTTAGCCTCGAAGTGAGCATCTAAACCACGGAGCTTACGACGTTTATCATCGCCACGGAACGTACGCACCTGATTCTTCACCACGGCAGCACAAATCTCATAGACAGCATCGTAATTCTCGTCGTTAGGGATGTAGAATATCGACTCCTTCATACGCTCGTCGAGCAAATCCTTGAGCGTGTTCATCTGCTCGGCAGGCGTAAGCGAGCTATTATCGGCCACGAACTTACCGACGTTGATAGGCTCACCAATCTGCACACGCACCGTTGAGCGGAAACGGAAGAAGTTACCATAACGCAGACCTACAGGCACGATATAGAGTGGCATATCTGGCATAAGCTCCTGAGCCTGAAAGGCAATGCGGAAGATACCCTTAGATAGTGGCAGCGACGAATATTTGGCCTGATGCGTACCCTCTGGAAAGATACAGAATGGCACCTTGTCACGCAACACGTCGACAGCACGCTCGATAGTCTCGTTGTTCTTACGCACCTCGTCGATGCCATCACGCATACGCATAATAGGCATAATCTTAGTGAATGTCAATATCTTAGCAATGCGAGGATTGCGGAAGATATCGGCACGGGCAACAAAGACCTTCGGACGACGATCCATAGCCAATATCACCATCGCGTCCATAAGAGCATTGGTGTGGTTAGGAGCAAAGATTATCGCTCCATCCTTAGGTAGACGCTCGCGGCCTACATACTTGATTGTACGGTACGAAAGCTTCAGTGCCAAGTCGACATAGTGACGCAAGAAGCTATATAGTGGATCGTATTCCTGGACTTTACGCTGTCGTGCCATACGCTATTTTGCAATATTTGTTCGACGGAAGATTGTAGCCACCGAGAGACCTGAGACGATGTGCCATACACCCCAGAGGGCTGTGATAAGCACCATACCACCATTGTGGTCCCACTCGAGTGGCGAGAAGATTGCTGGGTTGAACAACAGTGCAAGACCGAGTCCCGAGTTCTGAATACCTGTCTCGATTGTGAGTGTGCGGCAGTCTGCTGGTGAGCACTTTGCGAACTTTGCCACAGAGAAGCCTGCGCCAAGAGCCGTAGCATTATGGATAATAACAAATGCCAAAATCACAAAGATGCCGATGACAATATCTGTGTTACCCGCAGGAATCTGCTCGAGGACCTTCTTAACGGTGATAGCCACCATTGCCACAAAGAGCAAGATTGAGAGAATCTGCGAAGGATTTGAGATCTTCTTAGCAGCATTTGGGCAGTAGTGAGCAAATAGAATACCCAACACGATTGGCAGACCCAAGATGAGCAGAATCTGGTGGAGCATATCGCTAAATGGAATCTCGAGCGTAGGGATTGCGTTGTGTACCGTAGCGAAACGACCATAAATTGAGCCCCAGACAAGGAAGTTGATAGGCGTGATAAACGAAGCGAATGCCGTGGTAATAGCTGTGAGCGACACAGAGAGCTCGATGTTACCCTTCGAGAGCGACGACATAAAGTTCGAGATATTGCCTCCAGGACACGATGCCACGAGAATCATACCGAGGGCAATCATTGGCGAGATAAATGGGTTGAGCACAATTGCGAGCAAGCAGGTAATTGCTGGCAGGATGACCCACTGGAGCGAGATGCCGAGAAATACCGATTTAGGATTTTTGAAGACGTCCTTGAATGTCTGCACCTTGATACCGAGTGCTACGCCAAACATTACAAATGCTAAGATGATGTTTACCAACAACATACTCTCCTGCTTAAGGTTGATGTTTAGGCAGTCAATAGTGTTTAGAATCTCATTCATATAAGTTGCTTTTACGCGAGTCCAAAACAGGGCAACTCACGGGTAGTACGACTAAATTGCACAAATATAGGCATTTTTATACCAAAATGCAGTCTTATGTGGACTTTATGTTACATTTTAAGTAAAAATACTTATTCTTTGGCCATTTTGCACCTTAAAATCATCGAATAAGGCATATTTATAAATAAAAAGGCTACCTTTGTTCTAAACTTCTAACCAAACGTGTTATGACCACTCTTAGTTACGTTGTTCTCGGCACCATATTTTGTGTTACGCCAGCGGGTGTAATATGGCTTTGTCGTCGCTTTCCGCTGCTCGACAAGCTCGGCCCGATGATGGTTCTCTACGCTATAGGCATCGTCATTGGCAACCTCCCGCTCGACATTCCGGGTATGGCCACAGTCCAGGAGATTGCCACCAGCGTCACCATACCTCTCGCCATACCTATGATGCTCTTCAGCTGCCGCTTCACTCGCAGCGATGCGGGCACACAGCTCAAGACTATCATCAGCGGCTTCCTATCTGTAGCTATTGCCGTTGTTGTAGGCTATGTGCTCTACGGTCAGCACATCCCCCAGGGCGATAAGATTGGCGGCATTATGTCGGGAATGTACACTGGCGGTATGCTCAACGCGGCAGCCATCCAGGCCATCTTCCAGGTCGAGGAGCAAAGCTACGTTATGATGTGCTCCTACGACATTGTCATCTCGTTTCTCTACCTCATCTTCCTGGTCTCTGTGGGCTACAAAATTTTCCGCCGTCTCTATGGCGAGAGCGGCACTAAGGAGCTCACTGCCAGCGAGCAGGCTGAGCTCGACCGTCAGCTTGCCGAAGCTAAGCGTAATCCCTACGCCGGTCTTTGGTCAAGAGAGGGCTTGCGTGAGCTTGGCAAGATTGTGGGTGTTACGATTGTTGTCGTTGCACTCTCGGCCCTTGCTACGCTACCCTTTGCCGACGAGTGGTTTATGGTCATCTTTATCCTTGTCCTCAGCACCCTTGGCGTTGCCTCGTCGTTCATCGGTCGCGTGCAGCGTCTTGAGCGTAGCTTCGACATCGGTATGTACCTTATATATATATTTAGCATTGCTATGGCCTCTATGGCCGACTTCTCTGAGCTCAAGCTCGCCGATGGTCTCAACCAGATAATGTTCCTTACGATTACTGTCTTTGGCTCGCTCTTGCTGCACGCTGTTTTCTGCCGCTTTATGCGTGTCGATGCCGACTCTATGTCGGTGTCGTCGGTGTCGTTCATCAACTCGCCCCCCTTTGTGCCTATGATGGTCGCTGTGTTGCAGAATAAGAAGACCCTTATCGTTGGCCTCGGTGCAGGTATCGTTGGCTATGCCTTGGGTAACCACTTCGGTGTTCTTATGGCCTCGCTTCTCGAGAGGCTGTAGGCAATTTTTTATCGTTTTCGTTTAAACTTTTATGGTTTACAAATCGATACACAACGACCTGAATGGGTAAAAAAGTTCTCATTTAGCTTGGAAAGTTGAGCTATTTTGCATAACTTTGTGCTACATTATATTTCTAAGCTCGCAACTTTTTTGATGAAGAATTCACCTGCATACCCACTTAATGCCACCTGTGTCGACCGCATAGGGGGGGGGTATTTTGCCTGGTTATCAATAAGTTACGCAAATAAATCCATTAATATAACAGATTATTCCTCGCATCGTCGCTGTTGCGGGGTTGTTTCGTTGTGCCCATAGTCCAAGCTGTTGGCACAACGCATTTTAGTCTGTTTCTCCGCTTGGGATTCAACATTTTTCATTGGAATGATTCAAAAAACAATTTATTAACTAATTACACTATTTTATGAAAAAGATTTTAGCTTTATTGGCATTGGTACTCGGCGTGGTATCTTGCCAGACAGAGCCTGAGGGTCTTGACGTAAACGTGGGCGGTGAGGTAGAGACCACCGTATGCGTTTCGCTCCCAGAGGCTACCCGTGCTAACAGTGCATT
>JAFYSI010000041.1 GCA_017559425.1 Alistipes sp. | reverse complement strand
GGTGACCACAACATCGGCCTTTACTGGTTGCTTCCTCTCAGATCCACGTACGCGTGACGAGTTTATGCAGCTTATTAAGTAACTAAACACAAGAGTATGAGGGTTGTTGTAGGTCTTTCGGGTGGCGTAGATTCGTCGGTGGCTGCGTACCTGCTCAAGGAGCAGGGTCACGAGGTCATCGGCCTCTTTATGCGTAACTGGCACGACACCACAGGCACTCTCGAGGGTGACTGTCCCTGGTACGACGACCAAGTCTTTGCCGAGCTTGTAGCCAAGCGTCTCGACATCGAGTTTCACTATGTCGACCTCTCGGCGGAGTATCGCAAGCGTGTAGTGGAGTATATGTTCGCAGAGTATGAGGCGGGCCGCACACCAAACCCCGATGTTCTATGCAACCGCGAGATTAAGTTCGATGCCTTCCTCAAAGAGGCACTAAAGCTCGGTGCTGAGCGTGTTGCAACGGGCCACTACTGCCGCCGTAGGGAGTGGGTCGATGAGAATGGCACGACACACTATCAGCTACTCGCGGGCAGCGACCCGAACAAAGACCAGAGCTACTTCCTTTGTCAGCTAACGCAGGAGCAGCTCTCATACGCGATGTTCCCCATTGGCGAGCTACTTAAGCCCGAGGTACGACGCATCGCCGAGGAGCAGAAGTTGGCAACGGCAAAGCGTAAGGACTCGCAGGGAATATGTTTTGTGGGCAAGGTAGACCTTCCGGTATTCTTGCAGCAGAAGCTCGCAGCAAAGGAGGGTAATGTTCACGAGATACTACCCCACTCACCACGCTTCGTTCGCAACTGCTCGGAGGATGACTACCGCACACTTGCAGAGCCATACCGCCTTACGGTGCGTGATGGCAAGAAGATAGGCACGCATCAGGGTGCTCACTTCTACACCATCGGCCAGCGTAAGGGTCTTGGCATCGGAGGACGTAAGGAGTCGCTATTTGTGATTGGCACCGACGTTGAGCAGAATGTGGTATATGTTGGCGAGGGCGACAACCACCCAGGTCTCCACCGCAAGGCACTAAAAATCGAGCTGGGTGACATTCACTGGGTTGATTATGGCAACAGAATGGCAGAAGGTGAGCGTCGAAGATATATGGTTCGCATTCGCTATCGCCAACCGTTGCAGGGTGCAGAAATTATTATGGAGAGCGATGGTCTGTACATCCTCTTCGACGAGCCACAACGAGGCATCACAGCGGGACAGTTTGCCGCGTGGTATGAGGGCGATAACTTAGTAGGTAGCGGCGTTATACAACGCTAATATATAACAAATTAGGGAGCTTCAGTCTCCCTAATTTCATTTTCAACGGAATATATCGAGAATCACCCCTATCTCATCTTTTAGAAGTGCATCAACCTCGGCCATTCGGCGTCGCGACAGCACGGGGCAACCAAAGCTTCCTACCGTAGGTAGTGGCCATATGGGAAACGACGTGGTATGCTCCCAGCCGTGTAGCACCACACAGCGTGGACGCAGATTAGAGTTTGTAGCATCGAGGCCATCAAGACGATAAGCCACACCATAGCGACCCTCGTAACGCTCAGCAACAAGTGCTCGACCAATGGATGAGAGGTGCGAGCCATCCTCATTTGAGAGGCGGGCATAGGCAGACCTCACGTGCGACTTCTTGCTACCACTGCCGTGGCTCACAGGAGAGCTGATAAGGATGCTTTGAGACTCGAAGTCCCAAGCCACAAATCTGCATCGTCCCGAGTGTCGCGAGAGGTCAACGAAGAGGGCAATACGCGTATTATATCCCCTCTGACAACAAAACTCACGAAGCTCTGTTGCACGCTCCAGCACCCTACTTCGTAAGTTCATCACGCAGCTGGTCTAAGAGTTGCGGAACGCCCACAGCACCACGCTCCTTGATGTGTACTAGTGGGTTACGAATCATCGCCGTATCGGGAGTGCCAGGATCAACAAGGTAGATAGGGATCTGTCTGTCACGCAGATAGTAGACAAGCGAGGCAGCAGGATAGACCGCAAGCGACGTGCCCACAATGATAAGGATATCGGCACTCTCGACAATCTTGGTTGCTGTATCGAACATAGGTACCGACTCACCAAAGAAGACGATATGTGGACGCAGCAGATGGCCATCCTCACCACGAGCATCAAGCGACTGCTCCCAGCCATCGTTAATGTCGTAGACAAGGTCGGGATTATACTCCGAGCGGAGCTTCATAAGCTCGCCGTGAAGGTGCACTACACGCGTTGAGCCAGCACGCTCGTGGAGGTTATCGACATTCTGCGTTACGACGCAGACATCTGCCCACTCCTCCATCTTGGCAATGGCATAGTGACCTGCATTGGGTTCTTTGGTGAGGGACTCGCGACGACGCAGATTGTAGAACTCGATGACCTTAGCACGATTTCTCATCAACGCCTCGGGCGTGCACACCTCCTCGATACGATAGTTTGCCCAAAGGCCATCCGAGTCGCGAAACGTAGCTATACCACTATCAGCACTCACACCCGCACCCGTAAAAACAACAATACGCTTCTTCTCCATAGCTCTAATATTTTTACAAATATACGGATTATTCCGATAAAAATCAACGATGGAGGAATATTTGATACAACCACTTTGCAGATACCGAGTAATATGCTACCTTTGCACCAAATAATCTTACATACAATGAAAAAGCTACTTAAAAATCTCGGCGTGTGGATCATCATCGCAATGGCAATTGGTATTGTCGTAGGTGTTGTGATGGGTCCTGAGGCCTCGATGTTCAAGCCTTTGGGCGACCTATTTATTCAGCTTATCAAGATGCTTGTGGTACCTCTTGTAGCGGTGTCGATCATTAGTGGTGCAGCAGCTCTTGGCGAGACCCGCTCGGCAGGTCTTGTGGGCGGTCTTAGCATCGCCTATATGTTGCTCACCACAGCCATCTCTATCGTCTTGGCACTCTTCCTTGCCGAGTTGTTCGAGCCTGGTGCACACGTTGGTGCCGAGGGTATCGCAGCAATCACAGAGGCAGGCGAGGCCATTGCCGTAAGCAGTGCTGCACCCGAGCAGATGTCATTCTGGGATACTGTAATCGGAATGATTCCAGAGAACCCTATCCGTGCTCTTGCCGAGGGTAACATCCTTCAAATCATCATCTTCGGCTTGTTCCTTGGCTTCGGAATCTCGACCCTCAAGGATGAGCCACGTCGCAAGGTTGTCGCTGGTCTTAACACCATCCTCGACGCACTCATATGGTGCATTGGCAAGGTGATGCTCGTTGCCCCATTTGGTGTATTTGGTCTTATTGCTGATGCTACAGGTACATTCGGTTTCGACATCCTCGTTCAGGTTGCAAACGTACTTTGGATCGACCTTATCGCAGTGGCTATCATTGGTCTCGGTCTCTACCCCGCTACCGTCTACCTCTTCTCACGCGTGAAGATTAAGGACTACTTCCGCGAGATGGTGAAGCCTCAGGTGGTATCGTTCTCGACAGCATCGTCACTCGCAACGCTCCCAGTCAATATGGAAGCGTGCGACAGGATGGGTATCTCGAAGCAGACCGCAGGCTTTGTGCTGCCACTCGGTGCTACTATCAATATGGCGGGTAATGCCATCTACTACGCACTTCTTGCTATCTTTTTCGCACAGTTCTACGGCGTGGATCTTACTATGGCGAACTACGTCTCTATCACAATCGTTTGTACGCTCGGTGCTATTGGCCAGGCAGGTGTTCCAGGTCCTACGCTCCTTGCTGCAGCGGTGCTCGTTGCTGCAGGCATTCCACTCCACGGCCTACCACTCTTCTACGCCCTCGACCGTGTGTTTGATATGATTCGCACAACGCTCAACATCACTGGCGATGCTGCTTGTGCTGCTGTTGTAGACCGCTTCGTGAAGAAGTAAAGAGAGCAATATAAAAATATGAATGGCTGTCTAATGCATTAGACAGCCATTTTCATTGGTATCACATCCTGATTCCTCGCCGAACTACTTCACACGAAGCTTACGGCCAAGCTTAAGGATTGTGCTCTCCTTGATGTTGTTGAGCTCACAAATCTTCTTCACTGTAGTCTTATACTTAACGGCCAAAGCACCGAGCGTATCGCCCGAAACAATGGTGTGATACTTGGCTGTTGAAGGGCTCTTAGAACTGCTGGACGATGTTGCTGCAGCCTTCTCCTTAGCCTCTTGCTTTGCAGCCTCCTCCTCTTCGGTGAAGTCCTGCTCAAACTTGGCGTAGATGCTATAGTGACGACGCTTGAGAAGAAGCTCGGAGCGACGAAGTTCTCCCGTTGAGAAGTCGAAGATACGCTCTGGGTCAAACGACTGACCCTTATATCTCACCTCGAAGTGCAAGTGTGGTCCTGTGCTACGTCCTGTGCTACCACCATTACCAATCTGCTGACCTGCAACAACCCAATCGCCAGCTACGACGCTACGCTCCGAAAGGTGAGCATAGTAGGTCTCAAGGCCGTTGTTGTGGCGGATAATCACAAGGTTACCATATCCCGAGCTCGAATACTCAGAGTAACGCACCTTACCATCGAAGCAGGCGTAAATTGGATCTCCCGTCTTGAGCGGAAGGTCAACACCCTGGTGGCCACGACCACCGCGAGGACCATACTTAGAGCTCAACCAACCCTTATAAGGGTAGTGACAGTTGCCGAGCGAGTCGACAAGCTCGATAGCCACAGACTCAGGCAGGTTCTCAGCCGAGATACCATAATAAACGTGGGTAACGCTCGTATTCCAATACTCCTGGAAGATTGACTCATCCTTCTTCGAAGGCTTGGTACGCACATAACGCCAAGTGTTGTCGTTGAAGAGCACAATCTGCAACTCATCGTGGGTTGTAGGGAGAGTGTCGATAGGTGACACCTGACCAAGTGTACGCACTGGTGCAACAGGCGTATGACGCTTGAGAAGGGCACTATCAAGCTCGGTAGTAGCAAGGCTGTCTCTCTTGGCGAGCATCAACGAGTCAGCCACTGGCGTGACAAGCGTCGAATCCTGACTCTGTGCCGAGAGCATCGGCACTGAGAGCAACAGCATAGCTATGGAAAGAAAAATTCTGCAAAAATTCATATACATATCTATTTATTCTGCTCATTAAGCATCTCGGCAGCTTGCTCCATCTGGCGATAGAACTCCTCGCCAAAGGCACGGATGATAGGCTCCTTAAGACCCTTGTAAACGGGAATACCGAGTCTCTTGCCACACTCCTCAGCCGAGCGGCACACTGCCCAACGGTGGTAGTTGAGACCTGCAGAGCCATTGCGGAAGTGCTTCACGCGGATAGGATAGAGGTGGCACGATAGAGGCTTAATGAACGAGCACTTACCCTCACGATAGGCTCGTTCGATAGCACAAAACGTGATGCCCTTCTCCTCGAAGGCGTATGCACAAGCGGCATTGTCGACCAATGGCGTGGTATAGTCGCCATCGACATCTACAACCATAAAGCCCTGCTCCTCGACAGCGGCACGTCCCTCATCGGTCATATATGGGGCATAGTTCTCCCACTCCTCCTCCAACAAGTCGACCTCGTCGATATCGAGTGGAGCACCCGAGTCGCCCTCTACGCAGCAGATACCCTTGCACTTCGACAAGTCGCAGGCAAAGCCCTCACGCAGTAGGTCGACACTAACAATCTTATCGTCAATCTCAATCATAGTATTAACTCGATTATGGATTATAAATATCCTTGTATCTAAATGACAAAATCTCGTAGACCATATCGTGGAGCTGCTTAGCCTCTGCATTGTCAGAATTGATGGCCTTAGCTCGATTAAAGTCATTGATAGCCTTACCCCACTCGTTGTGCTGGAAGTAGCATTTGCCACGCTCAACATAGAGTACATCACGCTCATCACCGGACTCAATCATCGACGTGAGACGCACAATACGACCCGCAGGTGTCCACAACTGGTTCTTCACGATGTAGTCAGCAACAGATGGAGCAACCATAGTCGAGATATCCTCGCTACGCTCAGCCTTCTCACGCACCTGTGTCGATGAGAACTCAACGTATGGTGCATCCTCCAAGATTGTCACGCGGTCTGCAAACTTCTCGACAGCATAGCCCTTGCGTGGGTAGACATAGATTTTATACTCGTTCAAGATACGCTCGTAATCCTTCCACTCGTCAAAGCGTGACCAGATGTCGCTACCTGTGATGATGGCAAACTCCATCTCGTTGCCACACGACTTCTGCAAGAAGTCGAGAGTCTTGATTGTATAGGATGGCTTCTCGAGGACAAATTCCACGACAGAGGGCTTGATCTTATCTGCATAGCGAGACTCACGACACGCCATCTCCGCCATCTCGAAACGGGTGTACTCTGGGGTCTGCAACAAATCGGCCTTAAATGGATTCTGTGGTGAGATGATGAGAGCTACCTCGTCGCACAAATCCTTATCAAGGGCATACTCGGCAAGTGCAATATGACCATTGTGAATGGGGTCGAACGAGCCGAAATATAGTAACATTCGCTTTTTCATTTTCACTACTTTAAGAAGTTCTCAATAATCTTTGAGGTCTCATCGACAGCAGCCTCCAACACGTCGTTTACCACGGTGAAGTCGAAGTGCTCAGCCTTCGAGAGTTCAAACTCAGCCTTAGCAATACGCTTGAGGATAACCTCCTCGCTGTCGGTGCCACGACCACGCAATCTACGCTCAAGCTCCTCGACCGATGGGGGCATAATGAAGATTGAGCGTGCATCGTCGCCAAAAAGACGCTTGAGGTTGATACCACCCATAACATCGACATCGAAGACAATGACATTACCCTTGCTCCAGATACGCTCCATCTCGCTTTTAAGAGTGCCATAGCAGGTTCCTGCGTAGACCTCCTCCCACTCGACAAACTCGTCACGCTCCACACGGCTACGGAACTCTTCGTTAGACAAGAAGTAGTAGTCTACACCATCTTGCTCCTGGCCACGTGGCTGACGCGATGTTGCAGAGATTGAGAACTCGAAGCAATCGAAACGCTTCAAAAGCTCACGAACAATGGTGGTCTTACCCGAACCACTGGGAGCTGAGAATATGATTAACTTACCCATAATTGACTATAAAATATTGAGCACCTGCTCCTTAATCTTCTCCAATTCATCCTTCATCTTAACCACCAAACGCTGCATATTTGCCTCGTTTGACTTCGAACCCATAGTATTGATCTCGCGACCAAGCTCCTGAGCAATGAAACCAAGCTTACGACCTGGTGCCTCCTCGTCACGAGCAACCTCACGGAAATAGTTGCAGTGGTTGTCAAGACGCACCTTCTCCTCTGTAATATCGAGCTTCTCTATGTAGAATATCATCTCCTGCTCCAAGCGGTTGTTGTCCACCTCGAGCTGCATCTTCTCGATATTCTCGCGAATACGATTCTTGATGGTCTCGACGCGAGCTGTCTCGAATGGCTCAACTTCGTGGCGATACTGCTCTATGAGGTCGATTCGCTTCAAAAGGTCAGCAATGAGGATTGCACCCTCCTGCACTCGGAATGAGTCGAGCTCCTTAGCAGCAAGACGTGTAGCCTCGATGATTGCCGCAATCTCTCCCTCAGAGACCTCTCGCTCCTCAGATGTCACCACGTCGGGCATACGCAACACCGACTGGAGCAAGACGCCACCATCGGTTGCGATACCGTTGTCGGCACACACCCTACGCAACTCCTCTGCATAGGCCTTGAATGCCTCTGGGTTGATATGCGACGATGTCTCGGCTACAGAGCTCTCGAACGACACATAGCAATCTACCTTACCACGCTGCAACTCGCGAGTGATGATGTTACGCACCTCAGCCTCGGCAGCACGATACTTCGAAGGGAGCTTTATTGAGAGGTCGAGCTGCTTAGAGTTGAGCGAACGTAGCTCGACACGGAATTTTCGATTTTCACACAAGGCCTCGCCCTTACCGAAGCCAGTCATTGACTTTATCATAGTGCTAACGCAATAGTTTTTTTGATATATCTATATTAGTTTACAAAGATACAAAACAATTGGCAAATAGCAATCTTTTATCGTCATAAATTACAATCAACATCCGCCAAGAAACACAATAAAGCCTCGTTGCTACCATAAGTGGCGTGCAACGAGGCTACTATTTAGGTTTTCTTACAAGCTACCCTATCGCGACTTCTGCGTGAGGAATCGGCTATAGGCATTGAGCGTAGTACCCGCTGAGGCGAAGGCTACATTGTTGCCAAGAATCAAATCGGTGATACCGTGCTCCTTGACATACTCAACGATGTTGCGTGTGAAGTAGCGAACATCGACAACGTGAATCTCCTCGAACGAGTAGAAGAGGTAGCCTGGAAGGGCATTGCCGAAGCTATCCTTAAGCAGCAACATTCTTCGGCCATTGTTGGTAGAGGTACGCACCTGGGTAATCTTGCTATCGCCACCCATAAAGGTGCAGTAAGCACCACCAGAGCCATCTTTAAAGGTGAAGAAATACTTATCCTTAGTAGGACCATAGCTACCAGTAACATTATAGTTCTCATCGACTTGATATGTGATGTACGATGTCTCATACTCCACCTCGAGAGGGACGTGATAGACAAAATCCTCTGGCGAACGCTTCACAGAGATATCGCCCGAATAGCGGAACATTGAGCCTACATAACGCTTCACGACACGCTCCTCGTAGTGCGACAAATCCTTAAACGGAACACCCGCAGCCTTAGCAATCATCTTAGCAGCATAGTATGCTCCAAGGGGTGCCCAGTGGTGGTCGGTACGCAGGTAGATATCCTCGGCAGTATGCTTAGCGAGATTCTTATAAGCATCGATAGCAATCACACACGAGTCGAGCTGAAGGTAGGCTGTATCGATTGTTGCACGCTGCGACTTAACACGGCTACGAGCCTTCTCTGGACAGTAGAACTCGATGGCTGTAGGAATGAGCAAGCAGTAGACCTGCACATCCTCGCCCAAGACACTCTGATACTTATTTGCCATACGAGCATAGGCATTGCAGACATTTGCTTTAGCAGCATATCCCATCAAGGCACGCACATTAGGCTCTGTGCCAACAAGTACAATACCGTGGTTAGCAATCTTTGCCTTATCCTCGATTTTTTGCTTTTGATCAAGGCTATCTACCTTGATCTCGACAGTCTGTGCCAACGAGTCGGTAGCAGGTGTAGTAGCCTCAGCAACAGCCTCAGGAGCATCGTCGCCAGCAATAAATGTCACCTCGTCCTCACCCTCAGACTTGAGTTTAAGACGCTTAGCATTGTCAAACTCCATACTAAGCATCAAGAAGTTATCACGATAAGGCTGGCTATCGCTATACCACGAAGAGACCTCTGCGGTATATGCACCTGTAAAGAGGCTATCAATAGTGAACGATGGGGACCTCTTTAGTTCACGATTCTCGAGCTCCGAAAACTCAGGGCGTGGGAAGAAGTTAAAGAGCAGAGCAAAGAGCAAGACCGCAACGGCCATAACTGCAATGTAGATTATATAGAAGTAGTTCTTCATCTTAACAATAGTTTAGCGGGTGAGCAATCGCTTATACTTCGACATCACCGACGATGAGCAAGCAAACGAAATATGTGGTGCAAGGACAAGATCCGTAATGCCATTATCCTCGATATACTTCTTGAGATTCTTGTTGAAGTATCTAAAATCAACGACGTGAATCTCCTCGAACGTGTAAAAGAGGTAGCCTGGGATGGCATTTCCAAAGCTATCCTTCACGATGAGCATACGACGGCCATTCTTTGTTGCTGTACGTACCTGCGTAATCTTTGTGTCGCCACCCATAAACGTACAGTAGGCACCGCCACCCTTGAGATTATGGAAGAAGACACCCTCCTTGGGACGGCTCTCGCCAACGATAGACTTACGATCTGCAGACAACGTAAATGTGATGTAGGTAGTAGTGTAGTCGATATTTTGTGGCTTGAAATAGACAAATGTCTCGGGCGAGTTGAGCACTGCATCATCCTTCGAGAAGGAGTACATCGAGCCTACATACTTTGGCACCTCAACACGCTCATAGTGCATCAGGTCATTGAAGGGCAAGCCAGCAACTTCGGCAAGAGCCTGAGCGGCATAGTAGCCACCAAGGGGTGCCCAATGGTGATCGGTGCGTGAGTAGATATCCTCCGAGGCGTGCGGAGCAAGAGCACTGTAGACATCGACAATCTTAATGCTTGGATCGAGCGACGCATAGATAGCATTTAGTGCATCCGCCTCGCTACGAATCCACGAGCGTGCAGCGTCGGGCATATAGAAGGAGTTTGCCGAGGGGATAGCAGCCAAGTAGATGTTGATATCCTCTCCGAGCGTTGAGCGGTAGAAGCTGCAACACTCGACGCAAGCTACAGCAGCACTGCTCTTCGAGTGAAAACCGCTCATAGCACGAGCCGTAGGTGCCTTACCTGTGATGATGATTCCTGTCTCGGTCTTACGCACACTCTGCTTAGGATTGACAGTGTTGACATACTCCACAACACGGTGCGACTGCTGGGCAGAGAGTTCAAATGCTGCCACAACAAAGAGGGCAACGAGCAGTATATATTTTGTAATTTTTGATGCCATAATCTTAGAATCGAGTATAGATAAATGCATTGTTTGTAGCACCCACAAGGAGTGCAACACTAATCACAAGAATCAAAAGTGACACCACTACACGCAATGACAGCTGTGTCCAAGCAAAGAGCGAACTATTATCGCCACAAAGTTTGACAAGTTTCTGGCCAAAGAGCTGACGCACAGGCATACAGAAGATGATAGCCACAACCCACAACCAGAAGTTACCCCACAAGGCACTCTGCACCGAGATGTCGGCAACAGCCTCAGTATTACCAAAGAGCGAGCTGAAGAACTTGCCCATAGCACCGAGGTCGTCGTAGTAGAACAAACCCCAGCCAAGCACCACGAAGAACAGGCAGTATAGGTGCTGAACGAAGCGAGGGATGCGGTCGGCAATACGCAAGATAGTGTATTTCTCGACAAGCACGATAAGACCAAAGTACAAGCCCCAAAGGATGAAATTCCAGCTTGCACCGTGCCACATACCCGTCAAGAACCAAACCACAATGAGGTTCATAGCCTGATGGCGACGGTTACCGCCAAGTGGGATATAGACATAGTCGCGGAAGAAGCTACCAAGCGAGATGTGCCATCTACGCCAGAAATCCGTAATTGACGTACCGCAATAGGGATGGTTGAAGTTCTCATTGAAGTGGAAGCCCATACAGCGACCCATACCGATAGCCATATCCGAGTAACCCGAGAAGTCGAAGTATATCTGCAATGTATAGGCCAAGATTCCGAGCCACGCACCTGGCGTCGAGAGGTTATTCACGCCATCAAGAAGGAACTGATCTGCAACCTCAGAGAACTGGTTGGCGATGATAACCTTCTTGCCCAGACCGATAAGAAAGCGGAAAATACCCTCGGCAACATCCTGTGCAGATGTATGACGTTCGCCAATCTCGCGAGCAATGGTATCGTAACGCACGATAGGACCCGCAACAAGCTGAGGAAACATTGAGATGTAGAGCAGCAGGTTACCGAAGTGACGCTGGGCAGCAGCCTCACGGCGATAAACATCAACAAGATAGGATATCGACTGGAAGATGTAGAAGCTGATACCTATAGGCAACGATATCTCGGGAATAGGCACTGGAATACCAAACGAATTGAGTGTCGAGGCAAAGAATCCGGCATACTTGAAGATGCCGAGAATCAAGATATTAGCCACAAGGCCCAAGACAAAGGCTCGCTTGCGACGCACACCATCAAAGCGATCAATAGCCAAGCCGCTAAGATAGTTAAGCAGCACGCACAGGATCATTAAGAAGATGTAGACTGGCTCGCCCCAACCATAGAATATTAGCGAGAAGAGCACAATCGTGATGTTGCGAGAGAGGGTACTCTTTTTCGTATCAGAGGAGAGGAGCTTACCATCGCACAACGTCGACAGCAGGTAGCACAAGGCGAATGCTGGAATGAAGACAAACAAGAAAAATAGATCTGAAAATACCATTATCTATCAAGTGTTTCGGCCATCAAACATAGGTATAAGGCCAAAGTTTCACAAATTAGCGACAAAGATACCTATAATATATTATTAGACCAAATATTAAAAGATCGTTTTTGACCAGAACTAAACATAGAGGGCTGTCAGTCGATCGACCAACAGCCCTCAAAAATCTTATTATTGTATTCGGCACTACTCCTCAATCCTTACACAACGAACAGGGAATGCATTAGCACGCTGCATCAAAGCAGCTGCATCGAAGCCATTCCAGGTGCGTGTTGCACTATTGAGGTCGAAGAACATTGCCACACCCTTATCCCCCTCGACAGACGATGTCCAATAGTAACCAGACCAAGGAATAGGACGCTCATCATCGTCGTTAACGATATCGAGACGACCATCGAGATAGTTGCGGCGACCCTGTGCTGTGAAGAAGTATGTGTTGCCATTAGTTGTATCCTGGAGATGCCAGCCATACATACCCTGAGCCTCCGTCCAGCTCTTATCATCATCCTCACCCAAGATTGTGAGGTTCTCATAGATTGAGCTATCAGGGATTCTCCAACCTGCAGGACAAGGGTCGTGGTCGCTCTTTGAAGT
>JAFYSI010000040.1 GCA_017559425.1 Alistipes sp. | reverse complement strand
GAGAGTGGTATCGCTATCGACGCTAAGGTCTCAACAGCCCTTATCGAGAACATCTTCTTCAAGAACGCCCCACTCCACGACGGTGGTATGGTCATCAGCGGTAGCCGTGTCATCGCTGCTAAGTGCGTGCTTCCTGTAACGCAACAGAATGTACCTAAGGCCTACGGTATGCGTCACCGTGCAGCACTCGGAATGAGTGAGGTGTCGGACGCTATCATCATCGCAGTATCGGAGGAGACAGGAGGAATTTCGCTCGCTCACGACTCGGAGATTAAGCGTAATGTCGACCCTGATCGCCTCTCGCAATCTATCCGCAAGCTTATGCGTAAGAACGACCTCCGCCGCAAGGAGAAGGAGGAGCAAGAGGATTAATCGAGGTTCTCAAAAAGATAGTTGGGATGTCCAGGCGTTATGGACATCCCAACTTTTATTTTGACTACTTGAGAGCGTCGAGCTTCTGCTTGAGCTCACCCTTACCCTTACCACCAAGCTCGACAACTGGAAGGCCATCGGTTGGAATGTAGACAAGCGTAGGGATTGAGCGTACTTTGAAAAGCTGTGCAAGCTCCTGCTCTGAATCGACATCAACCTTATAGATGTCTACCCTACCCTGGTACTCCTCTGCGAGCTCGTCGATGATTGGCGAGAGTCGCTGACAAGGACCGCACCACTTAGCATAGAAGTCGATAAGTGCGGGACGCTGACCCTTAAAATTCCAGCCCTCAGAGAGCTTTGCGATGTCTGACACTCGATTCTCAAAACCTGCCTTAGATAGATGTATTGTTGCCATAGTTTTATTCTCTTTTTAGTTATTATTTTTCTGTTTCCGGTGCAAAAATAAGACAAGAATTTCAAATTGTCAAATTGTTATTTTTTATAACAATATAGGCAAAAATAATATGGGCTATCCCGCAAGATAGCCCATATATAATTTAATGTATTGCAGCCTAAAGCTCCATACCTTGACGAGTACGCGAGAGTGTCTCAGGATCGACCAATCGAGCAGCAACAGAGAGTGCAAAATCGATAGAGATGCCAGCACCTGCGGCTGTTATAAGATTACCCTCCTCTACCACGCTATCGCCAACATAACTGTAGTCGCCCATATCGGCAATGACGCTACTATGACAAGTGATTCGCGAGCCGTGAGCAACGGCGGCAGCAGCAAGCACCGTAGGAGCACCACAGATAGCAGCTACGAGACGTCCCGACTTGTAGAACTCACGCACCACGCGACACACCACATCGTTATTGCGAAGGTTTATATACCCAGGATTTCCACCTGGAAGGATGAGTGCTAAGCCATCGTTAAAGTCTGCCTCGGCAAGTGTTACATCGCAGCGTAGCGTCACAAGACCGTGCGAAGATTTCACATCGAGCGACTCTCCAATAGCAACCCTCACAACGTCGACACCTGCACGAAACAGCACGTCAATAGGAGCCATAGCCTCGACACACTCAAAGCCCTCGGCAAGAAGAATATAGACACGTTTCATACCCTACCCAATAAAGTATTTTTCAAGCTCCGAGAGCTGCATCTCTACAATACGACAACTGCCTATACGCTCAGGAAGCACCACACGCAACACATTGTTGCTCTTCTTCTTATCGTAACGCATCTCACGCAATATATCGGTCATTGGCACAGGCAGCTCAATGCTAAAGCCAATCCTCTGCAACAGCGTATCGATACGCTCCATATCCTCTCTACTAAGCATACCAAGACGGTGTGAAAGGTGTGATATTTGCGAGAGTCCGATAGCCACAGCCTCGCCGTGGTTGAGCTTGCGGCTACACTTCTCAATAGCGTGACCAATGGTGTGTCCGAGGTTAAGCACTCGACGCACACCCTTCTCGCACTCATCACGATCGACGATATCGGCCTTAACGCGAGCCGAATCGAGGACTATGCGACGCATAACATCGGTGGCACGGTAACACTCATCAGAGATACTCTCCTCGAGAAATGCAAAGAGCTCAGCATCGCCAACAATCGAGACCTTAACGACCTCGGCCATACCTGCACGAAGTTCACGTATAGGCAGCGTAGCGAGAAAATCGACATCCGAAATCACGAAGCGTGGCTGTGCAAAGGTACCCACCATATTCTTATAATCTGCCACATTAACACCATTCTTACCACCGATCGAGGCATCTACCTGACCAAGCAGCGACGTGGAGATAAAACCAAAATCGAGGCCTCGCATAAAGGTCGAGGCTACATAGCCAGTGATATCGGTCACTATGCCTCCGCCAATACCAAGCAGCGTTGTGGAGCGGTCGGCACCCATCGTGAGGAGTTGCGAGTAGATGCTCTGTGCCGTAACAAGATTCTTGCTACACTCACCGTGGCCTACGATGATATGCTCGTAACGACCTATAATATCGTGATACAAGCGATCGATATTTGCATCTGTAATCACCACTACACGCTCTCCACGCAGAAACTTGTCGATACCTTCATTTACACGGCCGACAAAGATCTCCGACTTACCCTTAATTGACAGAATGGTACTCATAGTAAAATATTTTAAGAGGCTTGGGCGAGAGCGACAAAAATCGCTCCACAAACCCATCTAAAGAACAAAGATATAAAATTAATAGTAAAAATCAAAATATTATAACTTAAAAGAGCGTTATAACTCTGTGTGTATACAATAAAAAGCGAGTGTTACAATTTAGTTAAATTGTAGCCTGTATATTAATTTTTGGTTACAGAGCGGCAGAAAGCAACGAAATTTCACTATCTTTGCAAACAAAATAAACTAAACGAACGATGTCTAAAACGAAGAATAGCTACCTCAGCACAGCTCTAATCAGCACCTCAGAGGAGGTTGAGCTTGGCAAGGGACAGAACATAATACCGCCAGCAGAGCGTGAATCACTTTGGCGTACCTATCTCGAGAAGTTCAAGGATCCAATCATCATTGTGCTCCTTGTAGTCTTCCTCTTTTCAGTGATTGTTGCCCTCTACGAAATCTTCGTTGTGGGCAAGGGTTTCGATCTTCTACTCGAGCCATCGGGAGTGCTTATGGCACTACTCCTGGCCACTGGAGTAGGCTTCATCTTTGAGGTGAAGGCAGCACGAGAATTCGACATCTTGAACAAGGTCAAGGACTCGCGTCCTGTGAAGGTCTACCGCCGTCGTACAGCCGCAGAGCGTGCCTTGCTTGTTAGTATATCGAAGCAAGATGTTGTCGTTGGTGACATCGTACGCCTCGAGTCGGGCGACGAGATCCCAGCAGATGGTTATCTTGTCGATGCTGTGCAGCTACGCGTCGACGAGTCTAACTTTACGGGCGAGACATACGCCAACAAATACCTCAACGAGGAGGATTTCGACGCTGATGCCACCTACCCCTCAAACTTCTTGCTTCGCGGTGCCACCGTCATCGAGGGCAGTGCTGTGATGCGTGTCTCTGCCGTAGGTACAGCAACAGAGGAGGGCCGAGGTGTAGCAAAGGCAAACGAGGGCAGCGACGTAGAGACCCCTCTCAACCAACAGCTTGCTCAGCTCGGTGCGTGGATATCTAAGGCGAGCTTCATCATAGCATCGCTCATCATCATAGGACGCATCGTGTCGTTCCTCTTCTTCGAGTCAACACCATTAAGTGAGCTCTCGTTCATTGAGATTGCAGAGTTTGCCTTAGCATCCGTGATGATTGCCGTGACGCTTATCGTAGTGGCAGTTCCTGAGGGTCTTCCGATGAGTATCACAATAAGCCTTGCTCTGAGTATGCGTCGTATGCTCAAGCAGAAGAGCCTCGTGCGTAAGCTTCACGCCTGCGAGACTATGGGTGCTGCAACGGTGATTTGCACCGACAAGACAGGAACACTTACGATGAATCGGATGACCGTGGTGGAGTACCTGCCACTCGGCAACGATCTCGAATCACTACTCGTCGATTCAATGGCCGTAAACTCTACCGCCGAGCTTGGCGAGGAGGATGGTCGCGAGGTGGTTATTGGCAACCCTACCGAAGGTGCCCTTCTCGTGTGGCTTCGCAGCAAAGGAGTCGACTACCGCGAAGTGCGTGACAGATATCAGATTATCTCTCAGCAGCCATTCTCGACCGAGACAAAATATATGGCATCGGAAGTTATCGACACTGCGACTGGCAAACGTCTACGCCTTGTAAAAGGCGCTCCAGAGATTGTTATGGCGATGTGCAAGAGCATCGCTGGGGAACGTGAGCGTAGCGACATCGAGCAGCAGCTTCTCGGCTTCCAGAGCCGAGCAATGCGTACTTTAGGTTTTGCAATAGAGCAGATGGATGAGGGCAAAGGACTTACGTTTGTGGGCATCATAGGCATTGCCGACCCTATTCGCGACGATGTGCGTGAGGCTATCGAGACCTGCCGCAACAATGCTGGCGTGCGTGTCATCATCGTCACTGGCGACACCCCTGGCACAGCCACCGAGATTGGCCGTCAGCTCGGCCTCATAGAGGGCATTGAGGGAGAGGTAATCACAGGCCCTTATTTCGCACGCCTCAGCGACGAGGAGGCCAGAGCAATGCTCAGCACACCGACACTCAAGATTATTGCCAGAGCACGTCCCGACGACAAGGCACGCCTTGTAATGCTCCTCCAGGAGAATGGCGAGGTAGTAGCCGTAACGGGCGATGGCACGAACGATGCACCAGCACTCAGCAAGGCACAGGTTGGTCTCTCGATGGGGGATGGCACATCGAGAGCAAAGGAGGCCAGTGACATCACCATAATCGACAACTCGTTTGCAAGCATCAACCGTGCAATTATGTGGGGTCGTTCGCTATACCTCAACATTCGCCGCTTCATCATCTTCCAGATGACAATTAACCTTTCAGCCTGCCTCATCGTGCTTCTTGGTGCCTTCATCGGTCTTGAGTCGCCACTCACCGTTACGCAGATGCTCTGGGTAAACCTCATTATGGACACCTTTGCGGCGATGGCCCTGTCCTCATTGCCAGCAGATCGTGGCGTACTCAACGAGCCACCACGCAAGCCATCAAGCCACATTATCAGCAGACGAATGCTGCGTCGCATTGTTGGTGCCGGACTCAGCTTCTTTGTGATTCTTGTGGCCTTATGGCAGCTTCTGCACCACGTTGAGATCTCGTGCGTGCGTGATATTATATCGTCTGAGAGCTTGAGTCACTTTGCCGAGAGTCTCGGCTCAATGTCGGGTAAGGCAGAGCCACTGACACGCTACGAGTTGGGTGTGTTCTTCTCGGTCTTTGTCATACTGCAGTTCTGGAATATGTTCAACGCTAAGTACTTTGCTACACGTCGTAGCCTTATTCTCGACATTATCGACCTTGTGCGTAATCCTCAGGCCGTAAAGGAGTCATTCAGCCTCTACTTCGTGCTTATCTCAGTGGTTATTGTTGCGGGACAGATACTTATCGTCAACTTTGCAAGCGACCTCTTTGGCGTAGCTCCACTATCGACATATGATTGGCTGTGGATCTTGCTACTTACCTCACCAGTACTGCTACTTGCCGACATCGTACGCCTAATACGCCGATAAGTGTGTAGGAGAGTCAGCAGAGTGAAGACGACATAAAAAAGTTAGGGATGTCCTACACAATGGTGGACATCCCTAATTTATTATCTGATATCACTGCTACTCAATCTTGATATCCTCGCAGAGTGCTAAACACTTCTCGATGATGATCTCTGCCGTTTGGTCGATTGTGGCGTTGTCGACCGTGATCTTGTTGTGTAGGGCGTAGTTCTCAATATCACTCTTCACACTCTTCTCCAGCTGATCGCGATACTTACTAATGAAGCTATCTACTCGGCGATTATAACGTTCAGGCTCATTCTCGTTGTAATAGGCTCTTAGCGTATTGCAACGCTCCAAGGTACGTGCCACCCACTGGCTCTCTAGATTGCGGAAACGGTTGTCGACAATCAGCACCTCACCTTCGACATCATCACCACTACCAACAAGCGAGAAGATAGTTACAATCACCGCAATAAGGGCCAATGCAGATAGTGCAATAGCACCCCAACGTCGCACGATAGGCAGTTTGTAGCGTTCCTCGGCAGGAGTAATGTCGCGAGCTGTACAGAACTCTCCCCAGCCAGTAAAACCGACATAACGTGACAGCGTAGTGAGCACCACAGGGCGCGGAGCAACGTGGCTCTGCTCATCCAAGAAGAGTTGTTCGAGCGACTCATTATCAACAACTACACCCACACTCTCAGCGACGGCATTCGCGAGTGCGATGCAGTCATCAGAGGTGGAGATAGTGCGACCAAATTTTGTCGTTACCACCTGCTTGAGGCGTCGTATATATTGCTCTTGTGTTGTCATTGGGGCGACAAAGGTAATTATAAAAAATATAAAATCCTAATTTTTATCATTTTGCACAACCACCCTACTCTTCAAAAGCTGTTATAGGCCCGTGATTCGCTTAATCTCGTTGAGCTTGTTGAGTGCTTCGAGCGGAGTGAGCGAGTTGATATCAAGACCCTTTATCTGGTCACGGATAGCCACCAACACAGGGTCGTCTAGCTGAAACATCGAGAGCTGGATGTTATCCTTCGTGGCTGCAGCAGACTCAGCGACCGCTTGACGCTTGCCTCGCTGTTTGATAGTTCCTGATGGGACAATCTCGCCTGAGCCATAGACCTTCTCAAGGTTCGAGAGTATGGCCTCGGCACGCTGCACCACCTCGCGGGGCATTCCCGACATTCGGGCAACGTGGATACCGAACGAGTGCTCTGTACCGCCACGCACCAACTTGCGTAGGAAGACTATCGTCTTGTCAATCTCCTTGACTGTGACGTGGTAGTTCTTCACGCGAGAGAGCATATTCTCCAACTCGTTGAGCTCGTGGTAGTGCGTTGCAAAGAGGGTCTTAGCAGCACCGTGCGAGTTATTGTGTAGGAACTCGACCATTGCCCAAGCAATAGAGATACCGTCGTAGGTACTTGTGCCACGACCAATCTCATCCAGGAGAACGAGGCTGCGAGGCGAAATATTGTTTAGGATGCTTGCCGACTCCAACATCTCGACCATAAAGGTAGACTCACCCTCAGAGAGGTTGTCAGATGCACCTACACGGGTAAATATCTTATCAACAACACCAATATGTGCAGCCCTGGCAGGCACAAACGAACCCATCTGAGCCATAAGCACGATAAGGGCTGTCTGACGCAAGAGTGCCGACTTACCCGACATATTAGGACCTGTGATGATGATAATCTGCTGCTCGTCGTTATCAAGGTGCACG
>JAFYSI010000039.1 GCA_017559425.1 Alistipes sp. | reverse complement strand
GACACGTTCTTCGAGAGGATGGTGATGCCTCGCTCACGCTCGATGTCGTTGTTGTCCATAATCAAATCGCCGCTATGCTCACTCTCACGCAGGAGGTTGCCCTGCATAATCATCTTATCTACGAGTGTTGTTTTACCGTGGTCTACGTGGGCGATAATTGCAATGTTGCGTAGTTTTCGCATACTCAAAAATATTTTAGACGCCACAAATATACTAAAAAATTGCCAAACTATCCACTCATTCCAAGAAAAGAGTCTCGTATTGTTGTTTTTGGCTTGCTTTGTCCCTTTTGGGCGTAAGATGGGTCACTATGGATTATTTGCGGAAAATCGTTGATGAATTATTGCTTTTCGTTGTGATATTTTGCTAACTTTGTGGAGAGCCAACATCCCATCTTGGGCACAAACTGTGAGTGCTAACCTAAAATCTAAATACTGACTATGGAGAACTATTTTGCCTTTATCAGCTACAAACGTGGGGGCATCGACCAGCAGGTGGCAAACTGGATTCACTCCAAACTGGAGAAGTATCCCTATCCTCGAGAGCTTGTCGAGAAGGAGAATCGTCCCGACCACGAGGAGCTTATCCGCAGCATCTTCCTTGACACTAAGGACCTTCCTGTCACTGACCAAAGCTTCACGGAGGAGATTCGTGAGGCTATAAAGAACTCTCGCTACCTTGTCGTCGTGGCTTCGAAGATGTCGGCCAAGTCGGAGTATGTAAATATGGAGGTCGAGTACTTCCTTGAGACCCACGAGGGTGACACCAGTCGCATTCTTCCCGTATTTATCGACTCGGTGGAGGATGGACTACCTCCTGTGCTTCGCAACAGCGATATGCTCTCAAGACACTGCCCTGTCTATGCCTCTTCGCAGGATGCTAAAAACGAGATCAACCTCTACTGCTTCTACCACATCGTTGCCTTCTTGCTCAAGGTGGAGTTTAGGGTTATCTACGACAGATATAAGGCTTACGCCAAGCGTAAGGCTCGCCAGGCACGTTGGGTACGCAACGCCTTCTACGCATTAGTCCTCTCGGCCTTAGCCTTTCTTGGTTATTCGTTGCATTCGCAGCGTGAGGTGATTCGCCGCCAGAACTACATCGTAGAGCTCGAGAAGAAGATATTCCCCTACTCGGTTGTGACGGGCTATGTCAAAAACTTCCTAAGACCCGTTGTGGAGTATATCAAGGCTAACGAGCCAGAGGCACACGTCTGGGTTCATATGCCTACCGACGCTGCAGATCTCGACAACGACCATAGAGACCGCTTCGAGCAGATATCTCAGCATATAGCCCACGAGTTGTCGCTTGACTCGATAAGTAAGGTGCATCTCAAAACATCGATGCCCCGAGGCTCTACTGTGCATAAGCTATATTCGTCGCACAACGAGGCCCTTAACCACAAATATCTCGATTTTGCATCGACAACAAGCACCTTCCTGGCCATTGCAAAGAAGAAGAAGGAGTATCCAATCTACGACGATGTGACCATCGACTATATGATTGCTGAGTATACCGACATCTTCATTGAGCAGGTAAATGATGAGTTGGGCGACGATGCCAAGTATGTAACCTTTGTAACACGTATTGGCGATATCCTCACAACCATCAAGGAGTAGGGCGTCGAGGACCAATACATCATATAATAGAGTAAGGGGTTGTCCACGCGGACAACCCCTTACTTTGTGTGTTATGGACGAATTACTTCACCTCCTCGAAGTCTACATCCTCTGGCTGAGCCTTCTGCTCGCTGCCCTGCTGAGCACCGCCGTTAGGCTGACCCTCGGCACCTGCAGCCTGCTGCTGTGCGTAGAGGTCCTGTGAAGCTGCCTGCCAAGCTGCGTTGAGTGCCTCGATTGATGAGTCGATAGCAGCGAGGTCCTGAGCCTTGTGTGCCTCCTTGAGCTTGCCGAGAGCATCCTCGATAGCTGCCTTCTTGTCTGCTGGGAGCTTGTCGCCATACTCCTTGAGCTGCTTCTCGGTAGCGAAGATGTTAGAGTCTGCAGCGTTCACCTTGTCTACACGCTCCTTCTCTGCCTTATCCTTCTCCTCGTTAGCCTTAGCCTCGTCACGCATACGCTGGATCTCCTGCTCTGTCAAGCCGCTTGAAGCCTCGATACGAATCTTCTGCTCCTTGCCTGTGCCCTTATCCTTAGCCGATACGTTGAGGATACCGTTAGCGTCGATATCGAATGTTACCTCAATCTGTGGAACGCCACGTGGAGCTGCTGGGATGCCGTCGAGGTGGAAGCGACCGATAGACTTGTTGTCGCGAGCCATAGGACGCTCACCCTGGCATACGTTGATCTCTACAGATGGCTGGTTGTCAGCAGCTGTTGAGAACACCTCGCTCTTGCGTGTAGGGATAGTGGTGTTAGCCTCGATGAGCTTTGTGAATACGCCACCGAGAGTCTCGATACCGAGTGAGAGTGGAGTAACATCCAAGAGGAGGACATCCTTAACCTCACCAGTGAGCACACCGCCCTGGATAGCAGCACCTACGGCAACAACCTCATCAGGGTTTACTGAGCGGTTAGGAGTCTTGCCGAAGAACTCCTCAACAACCTTCTGGATTGCTGGGATACGTGTTGAACCACCCACGAGGATAACCTCGTCGATCTGGCTTGCCTGAAGACCTGCGTCACGCAATGCTGTGCGGCAAGGCTCGATAGTCTTCTGCACGAGGTGGTCGCAGAGCTGCTCGAACTTAGCACGAGTGAGTGACATCACAAGGTGCTGTGGGATGCCGTTAACAGGCATAATGTATGGGAGGTTGATATCTGTTGTTGTTGCTGAAGAGAGCTCGATCTTAGCCTTCTCAGCAGCCTCCTTCAAACGCTGCAATGCCATAGGGTCCTGGCGGAGGTCGATGTGGTGCTCAGCCTTGAACGCCTCTGCCATATAGTCGATGAGGACGTGGTCGAAGTCGTCACCACCGAGGTGAGTATCACCATTTGTTGACTTAACCTCGAATACGCCGTCGCCGAGCTCGAGGATTGAGATATCGAAGGTACCACCACCAAGGT